>NZ_JBLWIT010000133.1:247261-279799 GCF_048381435.1 Rhodococcus mengyinensis
CGACGACGGCCCTCAGCGATTTCACAGCGCGCGTGTGTCACCATCAGCGGTCGTCCCGTCCCTGGGCTCGGTCGTTGTGAGGAGGCATTGATGCGGGTGCGATTACCCGGGCGGGTCGTCCCGCTGACCGAGGCGCAGCACGCCATTTGGTTCGCACAGCAGCTCACACCCGAGATTCCCTACGTGATCGCCCAGTACGTGGACCTGCGTCGTCCGGTACGCCTGGACCTGCTGACGGACGCGTCCGCACGAGCCGTCCACGAACTGGGATCGTTCACCGTGCGGGAGGTGGACGGCCGGCCCCACCAGGTTTTCGGCACCGGAACGTCGGAGCCGGTGCCGGTGGTCGACCTGCGGGACGAACCCGATCCGGTCGACGCGGCCGAACGGTGGATGCGGAATGACTGCACCTCCCCCGTCGACATGTACGGCGAATCACTCGTCCTATCGACGATTCTGCAGGTGGGCGCCGCGCGCACCTACTGGTACTCGCGTGCCCACCACGTCGCGATGGACGGTTATGCGGCGATGATGTTGATGCGCCGCACCGCCGAACTGTACGTGGCGGGAATCGACGGCGACCGGCCTCCGGAGTTCCGGACGGTCGATCCTGGGCGGATCGCGGCGGACGACGCGGACTACCGGTCTTCGCCCCGCTTCGAACGCGACCGCGCCTACTGGCGGGCGCAGGTCCGCGACCTGCCCCCGACGGTCGGCCTCAGCGGACGACGTACCCCGAATCCCGGCGCCTCGGTGCTGGTGGCACGGGGCAGCGCGGACCGCAGCAGCGACCTCTTGCGTCCCACCGACGACGGGAACGCGCACAGCCCGACCGTGGTGGTGGTGGCGGCGTTCGCCGCGTATCTCGCCCGCATGACCGGCGCCGACGACGTGGTCCTGTCACTTCCGGTGTCCGCCAGGACATCTGCGCGGCTGCGCGGCGCCGGTGGTTCCGTGTCGAACGTCCTTCCCCTCCCCCTGCGCGGTGTCGGCACCGGCACGGTGCGGGAGGCGGTGCGGGCGGCCCGAACGGCCTTGACGGGGGCGCTCCGCCATCAGCGGTACCGCCGCGAGGACATCGGCAAGGACACCGCCTCTGCCGGAACGGGTCTCACCCACTTCGGTCCGGTCCTCAACGTGATGCTGTTCAAGCAGGAGATCACTCTCGGTCCGGTCAGCGGACGCGTGCAGGTGCTGACGACCGGTCCCACGGCCGACCTGGCCGTCAACATCTATCCGGGACCACCCGGCTCGGTTCCGCGCATCGACGTCGAGGCGAATCCGGCGCTGTACGACGAGGACGAGGTCACCGGGCACCATCGACGATTCACCGTGTTCCTCGCGCGCTTCCATGCCGCCACCGGCACGGACCGCCTGGTCGCCGACCTCGACGTGTTCCACGACGCCGAACGGGCGGCGTTCACTCCGGCCTCCGGACTGCCGGATTCGGAACCTGTGACGCTGGATCGGATTCTCGCGGCGACCGTCGTTACCCGCCCCGACGCCGTCGCGGTCCGGGACCGAGGGCGGGTGGTGACCTACCGCGAACTCGACGAGGCCGCCGACCGGTGGGCGCGGGTGCTGACCGGGCACGGCGTCGAACCCGAGGACCTGGTGGCGGTGTCGATTCCGCGGTCGTACGAATCGGTGCTGGCGTTGTGGGCAGTAGTCAGAAGCGGCGCGGCGTACGTGCCCGTCGATCCGACCCACCCCACCGACCGGATCGCCTACACCCTCGGCGACTCCGGCGCGGCGCTGGGTCTCACCGTCCGCTCGGCGCGCGATAGCCTGCCCGGCACCATCCGCTGGCTGAGCCTCGACGACGGCGACGAGAATCCGCTGACCGCGGAACGCGGTCGCCCTGTGCGCATCGAGCACCCCGCCTACGTGATCTACACCTCCGGCTCCACCGGGGTCCCGAAAGGGGTCGTCGTCACGCACGACGGTCTCGCCAACCTCGTGCAGGAAATTCGGGACAAGTACGCGGTCACAGCACATTCGCGGGTCCTGCATTTCGCATCGCCCAGCTTCGACACCGCACTGGTCGAGGTGCTCGCGGCGTGCATCGGCGGCGCCACCCTGGTGATCGCACCGACCGACGTGTACGGCGGGGCGGAACTGCGAGAACTGCTGCGCGCCGAACGCATCACCCATCTGCTGTCGACGCCGTCCGCGCTGGCGACCGTGGCACCCGACGGGCTCGGCTCCCTGGAGCTGGTCCTCGTCGGAGGCGAGGTGTGCCCGCAGGACCTCGCTGATCGGTGGGCGGTCGGCCGGACGATGCGGAATGCCTACGGGCCCACCGAAACCACGTGCAGCGTCACCCTCACCGACCCCCTCGACCCGGGCATCCGGGTGACGATCGGGTCCCTGATGCGGGGCGTGCGGGCGACGGTCTGCGATCCGCTGCTGCGCCCCCTCCCGCCGGGGGCCGTCGGCGAGCTGTACCTCGGGACGCCGGCACTCGCCCGCGGATACCACCGGCAACCGGCACTGACCGCCACACGATTCGTCGCGGACCCGGCCGGCAAGCCGGGATCCCGCATGTTCCGCACCGGTGACCGGGTCCGGTGGACGAACGCGACCACCCTCGAATTCGTCGAACGCGCCGACGATCAGGTGAAGGTCCGCGGATTCCGCATCGAGCTCGGCGAAATCGACGCCGCGCTCCGCAGGAACCCGGACATCGACTTCGCCATCACGGTCGTGTACCGCAACCCGGCCGGAGACCCGGTCCTGGTCTCCTACATCGTGGTGCGGCGCGAGTCGCAGACCACGCCCGAGTCGGCGAGACGCGACCTCGCACGGTTCCTGCCGGACTACATGGTTCCCGCATCGATCACCGTGCTGGACGCGGTTCCCCTGACACCGACGAAGAAGCTGGACCGCGGCGCACTCCCCGCCCCCGCCTTCCGCACGACCACCACCCCTCGACGCGAACCGGACACGGTGACCGAGCGCACGGTCGCCGACGTGTTCGGCCGACTGCTCGGTGTCCCCGCCGTCGCGGCGGGCGATTCGTTCTTCGACCTCGGCGGAGACTCCCTGTCCGCCACGAGGGTGGTCGCGACATTGAACGCAGAACTCGACGCGACGCTCGGTGTGCGTGAGCTGTTCGAGACCCCGACCGTGTCGGCGCTCGCGCAGCGGATCGACGACAGGGACGCTTCCGGATCCGGCACGGTGCGCGCTCCGGGTATCGCCGCCACCGCCGTGCCCGACCGGGTGCCGCTGTCGCCGTCGCAGCAGTTCATCGTCCGCACGGCCACCACCCCGCCGCTGTACAACATTCCGTTCACGGTGCGGGTGGCGGGGGCGGTGGACGTCGACGCGCTGCGCTGCGCTGTGGCGGACGTCTTGGCGCGCCACGGTGCGTTACGCACCGTCTTCCCTGACTCGGCGTCGGGGCCGTATCAGCGTCTGCTGTCCGTCGACGATGCCCTACCGGATCTGGCGCCGATCCCCGCCGGACCCGACGACGTCGGCAACCGGGTGGATCGGGTGCTGGGGGCGCCGTTCGACGTGCGGACCGAACCCCCCTTGCGCGCACGGCTCTTCGCATTGGACGCACGCGATCACCTCCTCGCGTGCGTCCTCCACCACATCGCCGCGGACGGATGGTCGCTGGCGCTAGTGGCACGCGATCTCGTCTCCGCGTATGCGAGCCGGACCGCGGGCGCGCCCCCGGGCTGGGAGCCGCCCCGGGTGACCTACCCGCAGTACAGCGTGTGGCGTCGCGACATGCTGGGCACCGAGGACGATCCGGGAAGTGTCGCGTCGCGGCAACTCGCGTTCTGGACCCAGGAACTGTCGGGACTCCCCGGCGAGGTGGGGCTGCCCCTCGACCGACAGCGGCCGCAGAACTGGACGTACGGCGCGGGACGCGTCACGTTCCGGATCGACGAGACCGCACATGTCACGCTCGCGTCGCTTGCGCACCGACATCACGCCACGGTGTTCACCGCGCTGCGATCTGCGGTCGCGATCCTGCTCGCCCGGTTGAGCGGAGACACCGACATCGCCGTCGGCACCCCGGTCGCCGGTCGGAACGTCCCGGAATTGGACGACGTCGTCGGGATGTTCGTCAACACCGTCGTCCTGCGGACCCGGATCGATCCCGGAGACACGCTCGCGGCGGTGATCCGAGATACCCATGACGTCGAACTGCGTGCCTTCGCGCACGCGGACCTGCAGTTCGAGCGACTCGTCGACCTGATCGACCCGCCCCGGTCGCCGTCGCTGCACCCGTTCTTCCAGGTCGCGATGTCGCTGAACAACTTCACCCCGGCGACCCTGGACGTCGCCGGCCTCCGTTTCGACATCACCCCGCGGCCCCTCGACGTGGCGAAATGCGATCTCCACTTTCATTTCACCGAGTGCCACGACTCCACCGGCAGGCCGGCCGGGATCGACGCCGAACTGGTGTACGCCACCGACCTCTTCGACGGGGCCACCGCGACGTCCTTCGTCGACGCTCTACTGGCCGTCGTCGGAGACGATCACGGTGGATGAGCAACACTGACACCATGGATCGGAATCTGCTCGACCCGAGGTCGTGGAATGTGCGCGCCCGGTCCGCGGCGGCGGCCGCCCTGGTGGTCACGATCTGCCTCGTCCTCGCGGGCGGAGCGTTGCTCGTGGTGCTGTATCGGACGCTGGAGCATTCGGCGCGCGACGCCGCGGACACCCGCGCACGGCAAATCGTCGAGGAACTCCGGACCGCGGCACCCGGGGGCCTCGACAGCTCCTTGTTCGCGACCGACGGCCAGATCGGCACCATCCAGGTCATCGACTCGGCCGGCATCGTCGTGGCGGCCTCACCCGGCGCCGACCGCCACCCTGTCACGTTCGAGCCAGTGCCGCCCGGCGATTCGCGGTACCTCGGCAACATCGACCTCGGCGGCGAACCCGACTACTGGATCGTCGAACAGGGCGCGCAGTCGCCGTCGGGTCCCGCGACCGTCGTGGTCGGGGCGGACCGCGAACCCATCGAGGGCATCCTCGGCACCGTGGCCCTTCTGATGGCGATCGGTGGCCCCGTCGTCGTCGCGATGGTGGCGGTGGCGAGCTATCGGCTCGTCGGCGCGGCCCTCCTGCCCGTCGAACGGATCCGGGCGCGGGTCGCCGCCATCTCCACGGACCGGCTCGACGAACGCGTCCCGGTCCCGGACACCCAGGACGAGATCGCCCGGCTCGCCGAAACGATGAACAGCATGCTCGGCCGGCTCGAGTCCGGTCACCGCGCACAGCAACGATTCGTCTCCGATGCATCGCACGAACTGCGCAGCCCGCTGGCCACCATCACCGCCGCCCTGGAGTTGGCGCACACCCGGCCCGAACTGGTCGACACGTCGCTGGTCGACGAGTCGTTGCTGCCCGAGGCGCGCCGCATGAACCATCTCCTCGCGGACCTGCTGCTCCTCGCCCGGGCCGACGAGAACGGGCTCACCCACACGTCGGTGGATGTGGATATCGACGACCTGATGTACGCCGAGAGTGCCCGAGTGCGGGACATGTCGCCGGAGTTGGTGGTGCGGGCGGCGATCGCGCCGGTCCGCGTGGTCGGCGACCCGCAGCAACTGGCGCGGGTGGTGCGCAATCTCGTCGACAACGCGCGGCGTCACGCCCGGCGTGAGATCCGCCTGAACTGCCGGACGTCGTCCGACGGCGCGGTCCTCGAGGTCGCCGACGACGGGCCGGGGATTGCTTTGCTGGACCGGCAGCGGATATTCGAACGGTTCGTCCGCCTCGACACCCCCCGCACCCGCAACTCGGGGGGTGCGGGACTGGGCCTGGCGATCGTCGCCGAGATCGTCGCGACACACGGTGGCACGATCGACGTCACCGACAGCGACACGGGCGGGGCGCGATTCGTGATCACCCTCCCCCTGGACGGTACCTGTCAGTCGTCACCGGACTTCAGCCGGTAGCCGACCCCGCGAACGGTATCGATGCTGTTTCTGCCGAACGGGGTATCCACCTTGCGTCGCAGATAACCGATGTACACCTCGACGATGTTGTCGTCGCCCTCGTAGTGGGTGTCCCACACCGACTGCAGAATCTCCTGCTTGGTGACCGCGGACCCGGCATTCCGCATCAAGAACTCCAGGACGCTGTATTCGCGGGGCGTCAGTGCCAGCGCGGTGCCGTCCCGGGTGACCCGATGCCGGGCGGGGTCCAGCTCCAGGCCATCAGCCGTCAGGACGGGGGGACGCCGCGGTGCGCCGCGGCGGATCAGCGCCCGCAGCCGGGCCACCAGCACCACGAACGAGAACGGTTTGATCAGATAGTCGTCGGCCCCGAGGTCGAACGCGTCCGCCAGGTCGTATTCGCCGTCCTTGGCCGACAACATCAGCACCGGAGTCCACACTTCACGACGCCGCAGGTCCCGCACGATGTCGTACCCGTGTTTCCGGGGCAGCATGATGTCGAGGACGACCACGTCGAAGTCGCCGCTGAGCGCCGCCTCGAAACCCGACAGGCCGTCGTGCTCGACCTCGACGACGAACCCCTCGGCCGTCAGTCCACGGCGCACCGTCTCAGCGAGACGCCGTTCGTCCTCGACCAGAAGAACTCGCACCGCCTCTCCTCCCTGTGCCCCGCGACTTTCAGTACAACAGACCGCCGCGGGGTGGGCCACGCGCTCTCAGCGTTCCCACAGCGGGCCGTGACGACACTGGCCGAATGCCCCACACCTCCGCCGCCACCGCCGGGCTTCGTGTGTCCACCGTCCGCTCGGCGCCGTTGCTCCGTCGAAACCGCTCCCGGTCGTCGGCCGAGTGGGAGGCTGAGGAGGGAACAGTTTCTCTGGTTCGACCCGGACGACAGGAGACCACTATGCGACTGACCACACTCGGCGACCTTCCCGCGCGCATCGCGACCGGGGGTTTCATCCTCCATACAGGGATGCAGAAATGGTCGGCGGACGAGCAGACCGCCCAGAGTATTCACGGGATGGCGGCGGGGGCGTTCCCGTTCCTGAACGGGATCCCGCCGGAACGATTCATCAAGTTGCTGTCGGTCGCCGAGATAGGCACTGGCGCAGCACTGCTCACACCGTTCGTGCCCTCCGCCGTGGCCGGGGCGGCGCTCACCGGGTTCTCCGGCGGCCTCGTGGCCATGTACGCGAGGACGCCCGCGCTGCGTAACCCCGGCAGCATCTGGCCGAACGAGAACGGCATCGCCGTCGCCAAGGACGTGTGGATGCTCGGCATCGGGTTGGGTTTCGTGCTCGGCGGGTTGTCCCGTTCCCGCTGCCGCTGACTGTCTGACGTCGATCGGACCGAGTTCGGAGACTCCGTCGGCTACTGCTCGGGCACGACGCAGAAGTCGCTGTCGGAGAACCCCGAGGGCCGCACACCGAGCGCCTGATTGAGCCGTCCCCGGTGGTTCTCCCAGGCGATGGCCGCGGCGAGTTCGGTCAGCTGCGCCTCGGAGAACTCGGCGAGCAGTGAGCGCCGCAGGTCCTCGCCGATGTGGGCGGGTGTGCGGGTGATGGCCTCGGCGAATTCCAGCACCAGCTTCTCGGTGTCGTCGAATTCGCTGCTCTCACGAAACTTCGGGAGGGCGCGCAACTGCGCGTCACTCACTCCGAGCGCGCGGCTGAACGCCGATCCGATGTCGAGGCAGTACTCGCAGTTGGTCAGTGCGGCCGCCTTGATCTCGCCGAGCGCCTTGAGGCGGGGGTCGAGCCTGGCGCTCGTCGCGAGCGCGAACTCGTAAACCCCGACGGCGGCGAGTAGCTGCGGTCGGCGCCGCAACCAGCGCAACAGGTCTGCCCGGTTGCGGCGGGCGGTGGGAAAGACACGACGTAACGAGTCCATCTGACCGAGGACGCTCATGCTGTCGGTCTACACCGATCGCCGGGGCGGGACAACCCTGAAGCCATTCGGCAATCGTGGTGTCTCGGCGACGGGAGTGTTCTACGTTCGGAACGGAGGCCCACCGCACCCCGAGGAGTCGGCATGAAGGCTGTCATCTGCAGCGAGGCTCGCCTGGAGGTGGATGACATCCCGCCTCCGATCCCCGTGAGGGGTCAGGTGCTGATCGATGTGTCCCGGTGCGGGATCTGCGGCTCGGACCTGCACGCCCGCGTGCACGCCGACGAGATGGCGGAACTGGCGGCCGAGACCGGCTACCGCGACTTCATGCGCTCCCACCAGCGAGTCGTGCTCGGGCACGAGTTCAGCGGCACCGTCGCCGGCTACGGGCCCGGCTGCCGGAAGAGGTGGCCGGTGGGTACCGCGGTGGTTGCGTTGCCCATCGTGCGCACCGGGTCGGACATCCACCTGACCGGGCTGTCGGCCTCGGCGCCGGGCGGCTACGCAGAACAGGTGGTGGTGCAGGAGTCGATGACCCTGCCGGTGCCCAACGGGCTGTCGACGGAGGCGGCCGCGCTGACCGAGCCGATGGCGGTGGCGTGGCACGCGGTGCGGAAGGGTGATGTCGGCAAGCGCCGGACCGCGATCGTCATCGGATGCGGCCCGATCGGTCTCGCCGTGATCAGCATGCTGAAGGCGTCCGGTGTCCGCACCGTGGTGGCCGCCGACTTCTCCGCGCGTCGGCGGGCGCTCGCCCGGCAATGCGGCGCCGACGTCGTCGTCGACCCTGCCACGGCGTCACCCTGGACGTCCTATCCGCGACGCAGGGAGACGACGTCCATCACGGAGGTACTCGCCCTCGGACTGGACACCATGGAGAAGCTGCGCCGCATCCCGAAGCTGCCGTGGTGGCATGCCTTCGCCCTCGCCGACGCGGTGGGCGCGACACCGTCCGGGCCGGTCGTCTTCGAGTGCGTCGGCATGCCCGGAGTCATCGACGGCATACTGGCCGGCGCTCCGCTGCGGTCACGTGTCGTCGTGGTCGGGGTCTGCATGGAGACCGACACCTTCCGGCCCGCTCTGGCGATCAACAAGGAGATCGACCTGCGCTTCGCCATCGCCTACGACCCCCGCGAATTCCGCGACACACTCCACATGCTCGCCGACGGAAAGGTCGACCCGACGCCGCTGATCACCGGCACCGTCGGGTTGGCCGGTGTCGAATCCGCGTTCACCGCGCTCGGCAGCCCCGAGGTGCACGCGAAGATCCTGATCGACCCCGAGAACACCACCGCCGCGCTGTGATCCGCCGACGCCCATGACATCCCACCCCCGGCTCCAGTGGGCCGTCCCGGCGCTTCTCCTCGCGCTGATCTACGCCGCGTCGCTCACCGTGTACGGGTTGAGCAGCCGCACCGGCGACGACGACGGACCGTTCGAGATCGGTAGCGACGAGGTCGTGGTCCTCGTGACGGCGAAGTCGCTGCAGCCGACGACCGACCGGGTGCAGGCCGAGGTGACGATAACCGTCGGTGAGGATTTCCTCCACGCCAACGGCGACACCCTGAACCGGGACATCACGCTGCTGCTCATCCCGAGCACCAGCCACGAGGAAATCGTCTTCCGGGCGGGCGCCTCGGCCACGACCTTCGACACCGAGTTCATCGCCACCGGCAACGCGGCCTACTGGCCGTTCGACCGGTTCGAGGTGAATCCGATGGTGGTGGAGGCGTACCAGGGCCTCGGCGCCGACCGTGAACTGGTGCCCACGGCCCTCCTGCTGGAAGGCCGGGTCGACGGGTGGAAGGCACGCGCCGAGGAGGTGGCGGTCGACACGGACCTGTCCCGGAACGGCACCGGCGCCGCGCTGATGTTCGCGCGCACGGGCGGGAACCTGATCTACGCCGGAATCCTGCTGCTGATGATGACGATCCTCGCGGGCCTCGCCGCCTTCGTCGCGCTGCAGACGTTCCGCCGCAAGCGCGCCGTCAACACGGACATGCTGGGCTGGATGGCCGCGATGCTGTTCGCCGTCGTGCCACTGCGCGGAATCCTGCCGGGAAGCCCGCCGATCGGGTCGTGGGTCGACATCGCCCTCACGGTGTGGGTGGTCTCCACACTCGTCGCGTCGCTGGCGCTGTTCGTGTTCTGCTGGTGGCGAGACAGCGAGGCGCCGGCACAGCACGAGGTGGTTGCCACGAGAGCACCGGGTTCGGAATAGTCGAGGACATGGTGCGCCGGACCGGAAGAGTGCTGCCGCCCTGGTATCTCGCCCACGTGAACAAGGTGATCGTGGGCCTGCATCGCTTGGGCGTTCCGATGCCGATGCCGGCGCTGACCGTCCCCGGCCGGAAGACGGGCGTGCTTCGGTCGACGCCCGTGTCACCGTACGAGGTGGACGGCCGGCGCTACGTCGTCGCGGGATACGCCGAATCGGACTGGGCGAAGAACGCGCGGGCCGCCGGGCGTGGTGAGCTGACCTGGGGGCGTCGCCGCGAGCGCGTCCGGCTGGTCGCCCTGCCGGTGTCGGAGCGGGCCCGGATCCTCCACGAGTTTCCGATCCGGGTGCCGCACGGGGTCACCATGTTCCTCAAGGCCGGGACGGTCGCGAACTCCTCCCCGGAGGCGTTCGCGGCCGCCGCGGACCGGTGCGAGGTGTTCCGCATCGAGCCGCTCGACTGACGGGGTCACCGAACCTCGAGCGTGCCCACCATGTTCGGGTGATACGTGCAGTGGAACGCGAAGGTGCCCGGCTGACCGGGGACGGTGAACGTCGCGGTCGCACCCGGTTCGACCTCCACGTCGAACAGGTCGCCGGTGTCCGCCGTCACGGTGTGTTCGGCGGTGTCGTCGTTGCGGACGGTGACCTCTTCTCCCGGCGCGAATGTGCCGGGCAGGGTGTATTTGAAATCGGAGATCAGGATCTCCTGCCCGCCCGCTTGACCCGCCCCCGCAGGCATCGACATGGACATCGACGGCATACCGGACATGGGATGGTCCCCGCCGTGCGCCGTTTCCGCCGAACCGGACGAGTCGTCACCGTCGCTTCCGCACGCGGCGAGCACGAAGACGGCCAGCAGAATCGACAGGAAAAGTGTCAGAACGCGTTTCATGGTGGTCGCCTCCGGATGACGGTGAGAACGGATGCCCGACGCCCCGCTCCTCGCGGGAGTAGTACCCGTTTTCGCGGCAGGCACCCCTCGGCGCGCCCGGCGACCCGTCAGCCGCCGTTCAGCGCCTCCTGCGATTCGAGGTTCGCCACCGGGGTGCGGAGCGAGGCGACGGCGTCCGCGTAGAGGGAGGACTTGATCTCACCGAGTGTGCGTCCGCGGGTCGCGACGAGCCCCTGCGCGTGTTCGACGGCCCTGGCGAGCACCTGCTGCTCGGGGGCGACCTCGTCGACGAACCCGAGTTCGCTCGCCGCGACGCCGCCGTACCGACGGCCGGTCACCAGGGCGGTGTGCACGGCCCGCGCGGGCAGGCGGGCCGCGAGCAACGCGATGCTGCCCGGCGCGTAACTCGCCCCGATGGTGATGCCCGGCAGGCAGAAGTAGCCGCGGTCCTCACGCATCACCCGGTGATCGTGGGCGGCGGCGAGGATGGCGCCGCCGCCGAAGGTGTGCCCGGTCAGCGCGGCCACGGTCGGCAGGGGGAAGGTGAGGATCCGCGCGAACAGGGCCTGCACCCGGTCGATGTAGGAGTTCAGCTTGTCGGTGTTGGCGACGACCCAGGCGGTGTCGAGACCGGTGGAGTAAAACTTTCCGAGTCCTGTCGTCACCAGGGCGGCGGGGCCGTCGTGCTGCTCGATCTGGTCGAGGAGGCCGTCGATGCTGTCGATCCAATCCGGGTGGAAGGCGTTCTCGCTGTCCGGTTCCCCCTCCTCGCCGAAGTACAGGACGAACACATCTCCCGAGCGCTCCACGTAAGGCATGCGGCGAGGCTACCCGGAGTCGGGCGGGTCGCGCCGCTCGAGCACACACCTCGGTGGGTGAAGTTTCAACTGTCGCGGGGCCGGGTATGTCGATCGTCTAGCAGCTGAGGCGGTGGACGATGAAGAGCGGAACAGGCGTTGCCGACACCCGCACCGTTCGGGACTACATCCACACGGTGGCCAGAACCGTTCACGCCGACTCCATCGACTGGTGGGACAGCGACGGCATCGAAGCCGTCCTCGTTCTGCCGCTCCGGTTGCACTATCTGCCCGGACGCAACGCGGTGCTCGCGTGGAACCGCACGTTCGGCTGGTCACTCGGCGTCGAAGGACTGGGTCGCCGCAGTGTCATCGTGATCGACGGCCTCGGCATCGGGCGGATGCCGTCGCCCGCCGTCTGCGCGGATCGTGCGGTGGAGTTGATCGACGACTACTGCCGCTCGGCACCCGCATCGGCGGGGGTGCCGACCACGAGACCCGGCACGACCGCCGCGGATCGGTGTCCCCGCATCGGCCGGGACACCGCCGGCAGTGGACGGCGGGACAGAGTCGTCAGACGGCCGTGACCACGGGCGCCGGGGGTCACGACGACAGTGTGGCCCAACCGCATTCCCCCGCGCAGGAGCAGCCGATCGTGGCCGCGGAGGAGGGCGCGGCGCGTATCAGCACGGCGACGCATCCGCTCGGGAAGCCCGGACCGCGGTTCGATCGCCGGTCCCCGTTCTTCATCGGGATGGCCGGGGCCGCCGGTGTCGCCGTCACGTACGCCCTGATCGAGGTCGTTCTCGCGGCCCGCGGGGTGCTGGTCCTCATCGCCGTCGCCGCATTCCTCGCGATCGGCCTCGAACCCGCGGTGTCCTGGTTGGTGCGGCACGGTTTTCCCCGATGGGCTGCGGTCGCAACGGTTTTCGTCCTGGCCTTCGCCGTGCTGGCCGGGTTCCTGGCCGCCGCGATCCCGCCCATGGTGACGCAGGGTGGCGCACTCGTGCACAACGCCCCGGACTACCTGGGACACCTCGAGCAGCGCTACCCGGTATTGGAGGAACTCAGCACCCGGTTCCACCTGCAGGACGAACTGCGCCGGGCACTCGATGCGAGCAACGCGCCGACGGTGGTCGGCGGGCTCGTGGGTGCGGGCAAGTTCGTGTTCAGCGCCATCAGCGGCACCGTGATCGTGGTCGTGCTCACCGCCTACTTCCTGGCCGACTTCGCACACATCCGGTCGTCGATCTACCGCCTGGCCCCGAACTCACGGCGACCCCGCACGATCCTGATCGGCGACGAAATCTTCGCGAAGGTCGGCGGATACGTGCTCGGGAATCTCCTGATCTCGTTGATCACCGCCGTCCTCACGTTCGTGTGGCTGGTCGCCTTCGACGTCCCCTACCCGTTGCTGCTGGCCGTCCTGGTCGCCGTGCTGGATCTGATTCCGGTGGTCGGCTCCACCCTCGCCGGAGTGGTGGTGGCACTGGTCGCCCTCACCGTCTCCCTGCCGGTGTCACTGGCCACCATCGTCTTCTTCATCGCCCTCCGCCTGTTCGAGGACTATCTTCTCGTTCCCCGCATCATCGGCCGCACCGTCAAGGTGCCCCCGATGGTCACCGTCGTCGCCGTCCTCATCGGTGGCGCACTGCTGGGGATCGTCGGGGCGCTGCTCGCGATCCCCGTCGCCGCCGCCGTTCTGCTCCTCGCCCGCGAGACGGTGTTTCCGCAGCTCGACCGCGGCTGAGCAGGCGGGGCACGAAAACGGCCTTGCGGAAGAAGTTTCCGTGTTCTGCTTACCCTGGAGACGTGGGATGCGCCGGGGCATGCTCGGGCCGTGTCCCGAGCATGAGAAAGAGGCGCTGGATGTCGGTGATGAGTCCCACCGAGGCGATGTTCGTGCTGTTCGAGACGCCGTCGCATCCCATGCACGTGGGTGCGCTCGAACTGTTCGAACCGCCGCGCGAGTCGGGGCCTGATCATGCCCGGGCCATGTTCGAGGCGCTGATTTCGCACGAGGGCGCGTCGGACACGTTCCGCCGGCGCGCCGTACGCCCGCTCCGCGGGGCCAGTTACCCCTGGTGGTCGTTCGACGAGCGTATCGATCTCGGCTACCACGTGCGGCACACGGCGGTCCCCGGCCGGGGCCGGATGGAGGACCTGCTGTCGCTGGTGTCCCAGATGCACGGCATGCCGCTCGATCCGCAGCACCCGATGTGGGAGATGCACGTCATCGAGGGGCTCGCCGACGGACGGACGGCCGTGTTCTCGAAGATTCACCTGTCGTTGATGGACGGACCGGCCGGGCTGCGACTTCTCCATCACGCGCTGTCGACCGACCCCGACGCCCGCGACTGCCCCGCACCGTGGACTCCCGGGGTCGCCGGTGTGCCGCGGCGCGAATCCGTATTGCCGGTGGCCGTGGTCCGGGCCGGGGTGCGGGCCGCCACCAGCATCGTCGGGGTGCTGCCCGCGCTCGCGAAGGTCGCCTACGACGGCGTCCGCGAGCAGCATCTGACCCTGCCTCTGCAGTCACCGCCCACGATGCTCAACGTTCCGGTCGGCCGGGCCCGAAAACTGGCGGCACGATCGTGGCCGATCCGGCGCCTGGTGTCGGTGGCCACCGCGGCCCGCACCACGATCAACGCGGTGGTGCTCGCGATGTGTTCGGGGGCTTTGCGCCGGTATCTCCTCGAGCAGTACGCGCTGCCGGACGCACCGTTGACGGCGATGCTGCCGGTGCCCCTCGACCTCGGCGGCACGATGATCGGACCGCGCGGCCGCGATCACGGCGTGGGCGCGATGGTCGTCGGCCTGGCCACCGACGAAGCTGATCCGGCGGCACGCCTCGCCCGCATCAGCGAGTCGGTCGAGCACACCAACCGGGTCTTCGGTGCGCTGAGCCACACCCAGTTCCAGCTGATGAGTGCGCTGGCGATCAGCCCGATCCTGCTCGAGCCGGTCCGCCGGTTCGTCGACGAGACTCCACCACCGTTCAACGTGATGATCTCGTACATGCCGGGCCCGTCGAGGCCGCGATACTGGAACGGGGCCCGCCTCGACGCGGTGTATCCGGCGCCGACGGTCCTCGGGGGTCAGGCGCTCAGCATCACCCTCACCAGCCGGTCCGGTCAGCTCGACGTCGGCGTGGTGGGCGATCGGAACGCCGTCCCGCACCTGCAGCGGATCATCACGCACCTGGAGACGTCGCTCAGCGATCTCGAGCACGCGGTCGCCGCGTCCGGCACCTGACCCTTCAACCGGGCGGCTGCCGCAGCGACGTGCGGTTCTCCTCCCAGCACCGTGCGACGTGGTCGCCGACGAGGTCGTCGAAGGCGAGGCAGGCCGCGGCCCCCAGGAGGATGTCGTCGGCCATGTCGGGCCGGGCCGCGACCAGTCCGCCGGCGAGGTCGCGGCAGACGATCTGTTCGTGCACGGAGTCGGCCTCCACGTGCTCGTCGAAGAACAGGGTGGCCGCCTTCCCGAATCCGAGGCGGCGCAGTCCGGCGGCGTATTTCTTGCTCGGCAACGCGGACGTGGTCTCCACCGCGCACAGGTGTCCCACCAGGGCCCCGAGTCGGCTGCGGTGCAGGCCGAACAGGGACAGCGCGTTCAGCGACGCCAGCGTCACGGCGGGGACCGCGTCGATGTAGTGCGCGTAGTCGTCGGACAACCCGAGTTCACGCATGGTGGTGGCGAACAGCGCCGAATGCATCCGCTCGGGTCTGCCGCCGCCGTATTCGTCGGACTGTACCTCCACCAGCGCCGCCTTCGGCGCGCCCGCGAGTCGTGGAATGCCGAGTGTGTGCACGTCGGCCTCACGCAACTGGTTCAGGGAACGGTGGATCAGCAGTTCCCGGAACTGGGTGAGATTCGCCTCGTGGGCCATGTGACCGGACAGCCCGGGCGCCGTGCTGGGGGCGGTCATCGCCCACAGTGCCGCCACCACGTCGTCGGCGCCGGTCGGCGGGTCGGCGACGTCACGGATCGCGGCGTCGAACGGAACCTCGAGCGCCGACCGGGCGGCGATCAGGTCGCTGTTCCACTCCCATTCGTCGCCGACACCGGTGATCCCCTGCAGGTGCAGTTCGTAGAGCGCGGTCAGGCAGATCTGCGCGTCCTCGTCGACGAGGAACGCCCGCGGGCTGTCGCGCGCGGACGAGGCGAGGGAGCGTGCCGCCGCCACGAACGGCTCGGCATCGGCGACGTCTGCGCGCAGAATGGAGAACAGGAGGTCGCTGACGGGCCCGCGCGGCTTCGGAAAGGGCATGGACGTTCCCGATTGCGCGACCGTGTCCGACATCGACGGAGAGTGCAAGGTAGTCATATGAACTCCATTCCCAGTGCCGGGGCCGACGAATCCGACGTCACGATCACGGTCTGCCCCGATGGTCCACTGCTGGTGCGCGGTGCCGCGCGGATCCTCGACCCCGAAGGTAACCCGCTCGGCACCGATCGGGCCACCGTGGCGCTGTGCCGGTGCGGGCGGACGAGCATCGCTCCCTTCTGCGACAGTTCGCACAAGAAGCGGCGCCGCCCGTAGGGCCGACCCGCATCAGTTCCGTTTCCGATTGTGCGCACGGCGGCGGGCAATCACGAACGTCACGACGCCGACAAGGATCACGATGGCGATGATTTCCATCCGTCCCGATTACCCACTCCGCGAACAAGCTACGCCGCGCCCCGGTTCGATACCCCGATTGGACACCGAGAAGTGCAGTGGGACAAGCGGAAGCGCGGCCGCCGTGGCATCGGTGACGATCCTGCGCAGAAAAGCGCGCCCCCGCCGTTGACACAATGGGGTAACGTCGGAGTCCTGCACGGTTGAGCCCCCAGCCGCAATGGACGGGCACGGTTCACGCGCCTTATGTCGTGCCTGTCTCCTAACGTCGCTCGACCGTGAGGAAACGACATGAAATCTGTTCTCAGTGCGCTGCCGACACACTACGACCCAGCCGACGATTCGACGCTGTTCAGCTGGGCCGTCGAGCCCGAGCACGGGCGGCTCTCCGTCGTCAGTGCGCCCGGTGCCGGCGGGACCCTCGTGGTCCGGATATCCGGTGACATCGACGTCACCACGCTGCACACCTTCGGGAATCATCTCGACGAGGCGATCAGCGAACGACTTCCGTTCGTGCTCGACCTGACGGACGTGCAGTTCTTCTGCGCGTCTGCTCTGCCGGTACTCGGCACCATGGCCGCCCGCGCCCGCAGGCTCACCGTGCCGTGGGCGGTGACGGGCAACAACGCTCTCCGCAGGCCGTTGACGGCGATGAAGATGGCTGCACAGATCCCGTTCTGCGCCGACCTCGAGGACGCCTTCCTGCTGGTCGCCCAGGGAATTCACCAGGGTGGGCGCTCGGCGTGAAGAACACTGCTCCGCACGGCACGTCCGACTTCGTGGTGGTCGCCAACCGGCTGCCCGTGGACATGGAAACACTCGACGACGGGACGACTCGCTGGAAGCGGAGCCCCGGAGGCCTCGTCACAGCACTGGAGCCGATCCTTCACGACCGGGAACGCGGTTCCTGGGTGGGCTGGCCCGGTGTGCCCGACACGAAGGTCGAACCGATCGTCTCCGGCGGGATCGACCTGTACCCGGTGGAGCTGAGCTCGGACGAGGTCGCGCTGTACTACGAAGGATTCTCGAACGCGACGCTGTGGCCGCTGTACCACGACGTGCTGGTGGCACCGGTCTTCGACCGGGACTGGTGGCACTCGTACCTGGAGGTGAACCGCCACTTCGCCGAGGAGACCGCGCGCACCGCGGCCGAGGGCGCAACCGTGTGGGTGCAGGACTACCAGTTGCAGCTGGTTCCCCGCCTGCTGCGGGAGCTGCGCCCCGACCTGACCATCGGGTTCTTCCTCCACATCCCGTTCCCGCCCGTCGAACTGTTCATGCAGTTGCCGTGGCGTAAGGAGATCGTGGAGGGGCTGCTCGGGGCCGACCTCATCGGCTTCCACCTGCCCGGCGGCGCCAACAATTTCCTGTTCCTGGCGCGCAGGCTTCTGGGACTCGACACCACCACCGCAGGCGTCGGCGTGCGCAGTGCACTCGGCAAGGTGACACTCGACGACCGGGTCGTGCAGGTCGGCGCGTTCCCCATTTCCGTCGACTCGCGGCAACTGGTCGAACAGGCCACCGATCCTGCCATCGTCGAACGGGCCGCCGAGATCCGCCGCGAGCTCGGGAACCCCCGCAAGATCCTCCTCGGAGTCGACCGACTCGACTACACGAAGGGCATCGACCTGCGCCTCTCGGCGCTCGGCGAACTCCTCGACGAGGGCCGCCTGGATCCGTCCGACACCGCGATGGTGCAGCTCGCCACCCCCAGCCGTGAACGCGTCGAGCACTACATGAAGATGCGCAGTTCCATCGAGGAGCAGGTCAGCCACATCAACGGTGATCACGGTCAGATCGGCCGGCCATTCGTGCACTACCTCTACCAGCCGGTCGATCGCAGCGAGCTGATCGCGCTGTTCCTGGCCGCCGACGTCATGCTGGTCACCCCCATGCGGGACGGGATGAACCTCGTCGCGAAGGAGTACGTCGCCTGTCGCGCGGATCTGGGTGGTGCGCTGGTGCTCAGCGAGTTCGCCGGTGCCGCCGCCGAACTCCGGGGCGCCTATCTGGTCAACCCACACGACCTCGACGGAGTGAAGAACACCATCATGGCCGCGCTCGACCCGGAGCGGGAGCAGGGACGGCGCCGCATGTCGCGGCTGCACCGTCAGGTGCTCGACCACGACGTGCACCGCTGGGCGCAGTCCTTCCTCGGTTCGCTGTCCCCGGTCGCGGACTGATCGCACTGTCCGCCTCGGTTCATTCGGGAGTCGTCGTCACCGAGTCGACGATGCGGCGGGCCACCTCCGCCAACTTGACGTGCTCCTGCTGCGACTGCGCGACGAGGATCTCGAACGCCTGGTCCGCGGGCACGCCCCGCAGCGCCATCACGATTCCCTTGGCCTGCTCGATGACCGCTCGGGACTTCATCGCCCTCGTCAGGCCCGAAACCTCGTTCCTGGCCAACTCCACGCTGCGGGCGCTCCTCAGCAGGCCCTCGATCGCCGTCGTGTAGACGAGCAGCACCACCGCGTCGAGTTCGCTGAACCCGTGATCCCCCTGCCCGTAGATGTTGAGTGTGCCGGCGAGGGCCTCGTCGACGGCGAGCGGCGCGGACAGGAAGCTGCGCATGCCGGCCTGGTCGAGATTGTCCGCGACCGACGGCCATCGGGCCGCGGCCTCCCCCAGCCGGGCCTTGACGACCTTCCGCGTTCCGGCGACACCGAAGTAGTCGCCGTCGATGGCCTGGAAGTTCTGAATGTCGATCTCACGGACCGCCTCGTCCGTGTACGCGACGGTCACCACCCGTCCGTCGCGCAGTAGCGATATCCCGGCCATGTCGGCGTCGGCGATCGCGTCCACCACCTGATCGCAGACCCGCTGAAGCAACAGGCTCATCTCCACCTGCGAACCGGAATTGCGATTGAACTCGTCCAACGCGGTTGCCAAGGAGCCCAACTGGGCAGCGATCGTCGCGCTGTCGAGATCAGGGGACATCGACGACTCAGGGCGCTCACCCGCAGTCTCGGTCATTCTCGGATACACCTCAAATTCCGGGTGTAACCGACAGGACACCCACTGAACGAACGCAGCAGTTGTCTCTACCGTCGAGAAGACTTTACTCGACCCGGGGACCGCCTTCGTCCACCGATCCCGTCCCGGACGGTGAGGGGGGAGATTCCCCGGTCAGCAAACTCAGCGCCGCCGCCGACGGCCGGAGGATGCTTCCGGCGCTCATCGACGAACCCCGGGTGAGACCGCGGTGGGAGGACACCGCATCCTCGAAGTTGCGGAGCCGTTCCTCCGCGGCCCGACAGGCGGCGACATGAGCGTCGCGGCTGTCGGCGAAGGCGAATTCGGCTCGGATCACGTCTGCCAGTGCGTCCACGAACGCGGCCGCGCTCTCCCGGATCTCCGGGTCGAGAGGACCGAACGGGGGTTGCGGTGCCAGCGCCAGCGAGGTGGCGCGGACGATCTCCGTGCATTGGGGCCAGCCCTCGGACGGCGCCACGACGGCCGGTCCCCTTTTCCTTCCGGCGGCGGCCGGACCGGCGGCGCGTCGCATGTTGGCGCGCGCGCTCTCTTCCGTCCAGTCCACGGCGTCCAGGGCGTCGTCGAGACCAGCGCGTTCACGGCCACCCCGGTGCCGGCGCCGAGCGCGATCGCCAGGTGCCGTGCGCCCGAGTCGCGGCAGCACCAACCGACACGGTTCGAACGCGGCGCCTCCGGGTATGCCGGGCACTATGAACACCCACGTGACCGCGACGCACCTGCAGACACTTCTCGATTCGCCACTGCCGGATCCCGCCCTGATCCTGCAGAGCGGCGCCCCCACCATCGTCGATTCGGGTGAGCTGGGCGACGAGCATCAGTCCCTGGTCATCGTGACCCGGGCCGAACTGCGCGAGCAACTCCCGCAAGACCGCGACTGCTCGCAGAGCGATCTGGAGTTCCACGCCGCGTCGCTCGAATCGACGGTCGCGGGTTTGGGTGGCTGACCCGGGGTGTTCAGCCGCCGCCCAGTTGCTCCCGCAGTCCGGAGAGGGTGCGCGCCAGAATCCTCGAGACCTGCATCTGTGAGACGCCCACGCGCTGGGCAATTTCCGTCTGGGTCATCGATCCGAAGAACCGCAACATCAGCACGCGGCGTTCGAGCGGCGGAAGTTTCTGCAGCGCCGGCCGCACGGCGGCGTGACTTTCCACGTTCGCGAGCTCCGGATCCTCCTCGCCGAGCGTCTCGGCGAGGGGAAGGTCGTCGGGATCATCACCCATGGCCGCATCCATCGACAGTGTTTGGTAGGCATTTTTTGCGAGCAGGCCCTCGGATACTTCGCGGACGTCGAGTTCGAGTTCGGCGGCGATCTCACTGGCCGAAGGTGACCGTCCCAGTTCCTGCGACAGCTCGTCGACGGCCTTGGTGATCAACGCGTGGAGTTCCTGCATGCGCCGGGGCACCCGCATCGACCAGCCGGTGTCGCGGAAATACCGGCGAACCTCGCCCATGATCGTGGGCACCGCGTAGGACACGAAGTCGAAGCCGCGGTCCGGATCGAAGCGGTCGACGGCCTTGACCAGCCCGAGCCGGGCGACCTGCAGCAGATCCTCGTGCGCCTCGCCGCGCCCGCCGAACCGGCGGGCGATGTGATCGGCGAGCGGAAGGCAGCGTCTGATGACTTCGTCGCGCAGCGCGGACGCCTCCCCGGACGACGCGTCCAGGGCTCGCAGGCGCGCCACCGTGGGCGCCACGTCCTTGTAGTCGTCTCTGCCGGGACGGTGCCGCTCGCTGCGTTCCGAAACCGGTGACACTAGATGGTGCCCCGGTATTTGACCAGTTCCACCGCCACGGTCCGTTCCACGGACCCGTTGCCGACGGGTCCCTCCGATACCGAAACCGCATTCATCAACGTCTCGAGCACGTGCCAGCCGAAGCTTTCCCGGTTGGGCACTCCACCGCGGGTGAGGGGTGCACTGATCGTCACGTGCAACCCCGTCTCGGTGACGGCGAACGAACACGTCAGTTCGGCACTTCCCGGCGCAGCCGCGATCAGCTCCGAACACACCTCGTCCACGGCAAGTTTGATATCGGCCACGTCGTCGAGCGTGAAGTCTCCCAGAACGGCGAGAGTCTCCGCGACGGCGCGCACCACAGGCAACTGTTCGAACTCCGCCGCCACACGAAGCTCCACGGGCACACCGGATCTCGTTTTCATTCGTCTAACCTCGTCGACCTCGGCCATCTGCACTCCACGTCTGTGTCGTCGGTTTCTGCGACTCCTCGGCAGCGTACCCAGCTGCCGCGACCCTCAACCCGCCGGCGAACGAAAGTGCGAGCGCGTGCCGAATGCGTCCCGACTTGCGGGTTCGACGAACTCGATTCGGTGGGCTCAGGCGATCCGGACGTCGCGCGCCTGGTCGCCGGTCTCGGTGCGGCAGACGGCGAAGCTGACGCGCTGCCCTTCCTCGAGAATGCGGTGGCCGTCGCCGGCGATTTCGGAGACGTGCACGAAGATGTCGTCGGATCCGTCGGCCGGGGCGAGGAAACCGAAACCCTGTTCGGCGTTGAACCATCGCACCGTGCCCGTGCGCAATGCCGTCGACTGCCGCGCAGGCAGCGTGTGCCCGGCACTCATCGTGCCGCCCTTCGATCGGCCAGGCCGTGGAGCGCAGCGCCGCCCCCCAGACTCGCAACGAGCAGAACCACAAGCAGAGTCACGTTGAGCATTGCTCCTCCTCGGCGTGCGCACGGTCGACCCTGTGGTCGAATCAGACCGAAAATAGTGCCTCTCTTGTGGGTACGGGGCGATTCGGGCGGAGCGTTTGCACAATCGAGATCTGCCGACCACAGCGCATCCGCGATCGACACCGCAGAAGATCTGATTTGCTCGACATAGATTTTGTAGTACGGTCGGGTTGTCGGAACTTCAGCGATCGAGTCAGGAACGTTGTTCGGCACGATCGCAGGTTGCGGCGAGGCGGGGTCCCGGCGATTCGGGACTTCTCTCCACGGGTACGCGGTGAGTCATCCGGCGCCTCGCCCCCCGACAACCGAGCGGGGCACCCAATGCCTCGAAGTTCCGCCGGCAGGTAGTAGCGAAAGAGAGGACCGAGAATGTCGAAGTTCACCGTGCCAGGTCTTTCCGACGATCAGGGCGCGCGAGTCGCCGACATACTTCAGAAGCGGCTCAGCGCATACAACGATCTGCATCTGACGCTCAAGCACATTCACTGGAATGTCGTGGGTCCGAATTTCATCGGCGTGCACGAGATGATCGACCCGCAGGTCGAGCTGGTACGGGGCTACGCGGACGCCGTCGCCGAACGCATCGCCGCACTGGGGAAATCGCCCGACGGAACCCCTGCCGCAATCGCCCGCGACCGCACGTGGGACGACTACTCGGTGAAGCGGGACACAGCGCAGGCGCACCTCGGTGCACTCGACCTCGTCTACAGCGGTGTCGTCGAAGACAACCGCAAGGCGATCTCCGAGACCGGCGACCTCGACCCGATCACCGAGGATCTGCTCATCGGGCAGACCGGTGAACTCGAGAAGTTCCAGTGGTTCGTACGCGCCCACCTCGAGAATTCCGGCGGCAGCCTGTCCAACGACGGCGCGCACTCCGAGAAGCAGGCAGCCGCGCAAGCGCGGTGAGTACGGGCAATTCTTCCGCCCACAACCGAAAGGTGACGAACATGGCTGAGAACAACAGCGGTCCCGCAGAGGCCGTCAAGGGCGTCGTCGAAGACGTCAAGGGTAAAGCGAAGGAAGCCGCGGGTGCGGTGTCCGGTCAGGACGACCTCACCCGCGAGGGCAAGGCGCAGCAGGACAAGGCGGCGGCCCAGCGCGAGGCGGCCGCAAAGGAAGCCGAAGCCGAGAAGGCCCGAGGCAAGGCCGAAGCGCAGGAAGCACGCCAGCGCGCCGAACAGTGAGACGGTGCGGGCCGGTTCACGACCGGCCCGCACCGAGCGTCTCTTCTCCGAGTGGAATCGGCAATCGCCGGTCACCACTCTCCCCCGAAAGGACTGATACGTGTTAGGACTGGGAATTCTGGGCTGGATCATCATCGGCGGCCTCGCCGGGTGGATCGGCAGCAAGATCATGAAGACCGACGCTCAGATGGGCATCATCCTCAACATCGTCGTCGGAATCGTCGGCGGCCTCCTGGGCGGCTTCATCCTGAGCCTCTTCGGCACCGACGTCGAAGGCGGCGGTCTCTGGTTCAGCTTCTTCACCTGCCTCCTCGGCGCGGTGATACTCCTGTTCCTGGTCAAGCTCGTCACCGGGCGAAGCGCGGCCGGGCGACGCTAGTCCCCGTACTCCGGAACCGGGCCTGTCCATCTCACGATGGGCAGGCCCGGTTTTCGTCACGTATTCCACACGAAATCGCGCCCTCGAGGCCGTCAATGGGGTACTCGTGGGGGATGGACAGTCGAGGACCGGATCGGGACGATGCGAACTGGAACTTCCGCGCCAGGCACGAGACCGACACTCAACGACTCGACCGGAACTGGAGCGGCCTTCTCCAGGAACTTCGCGTCGTGCAGACCGGTGTGCAACTCCTCACCGGGTTCCTGTTGACGTTGCCGTTCCAGGAACGTTTCGAGGACCTCTCGGACAGCGAGGTTGCCATCTATCTGGCAACGGTCGCTCTGTCGGTGACGTCCACCATGCTCCTGGTGGCCCCTGCCGGCCTGCACCGCCTACTCTTCCGCCGGCACGCTCTCCCCGATCTCGTCTCTGCGTCGCATCGCCTCGCGATCTGCGGCATCGCCACCCTCGGGCTGGCGCTGATCGGCGTGGTCGCCTTGATCTTCAGCTTCGTGATCTCAGCCGTCGCCGGAGCCGTCGCCGCCGCAGCGGCCCTCGCGATGTTCTGTGGACTCTGGGGCTTCGGCACAATCCTGCAGTCGCGGCATCGGTGAGCCGGCCGGCGAGGCATTGTGTTTTGCCGGTAAGGCTTCCGGGTAGGCGGAGCGGAGACGAGAAAGGAGCACGGACATGACCGAAATCCATCGCGGCGATGCCCCGCGGGTCCAGCCACCCGGCGCTGCACACGATCTCGACGAGCTGTCGACGGTCCAACTCGTCGAACGACTCACCGATCAGGTCACGGGACTCGTACGGACCGAGATGACCCATGCCCTCACCGAAGTGAAAGACAAGGGAACGCGCTTCGGGATCGGAGCTGGAGTCTCCGGAGCGGGCGTGCTGGTCCTGCTGTACGGATTCGGGGCCCTCGTCGCCACCGCAATACTGGGACTGGCGACGGCACTCGACCCGTGGCTGGCCGCATTGATCGTGGCCGCCGCGCTGATCGTGGTGGGCAGTGTCGTGGCGGCGGTCGGAGCCCGCCGCGCCAAGAACGCGTTGCCGCCCGTACCCGAGCGGACGGCGAACAGCGTTCGCACCGACGTCGACACCGTCAAGGACGGTCTTCGATGACCGACCCACAGCCCCAACAGGAACCTTCGGTCGCCGAACAACGAGCCGCTCTCGCATCCACAGTGGATGCGCTGCACCGCAAAGTGGACGTGCCCGCGCGCGTGAAAGCCGGCGCGCGCCACGAACTCGACCGGGTCCGGCAGCAACCCCGTGGTGTCGCGGCCGCTGGACTCGTGACCGCATTCGTCGTCGCCTACGTCGCCGTGCGACAACGCCGTCGGCACAGCCACTGAAGGAGAGCACGAACATGACCAAAGACACTCACGGAGAGACGGACGAGCCCAAGGGTGGCCGTCCCGGTCCCGCCGATCACGGCAAGGACGGCGGCATGGCAACGCGCGAGAACGCACCCGAGTTGGCGGAGGACTCCGCCGACGCCGAAACCGAGACCGACTGATGAAACTCAGATCACCGCTCGCGCACAGGAGGACTGTAGTGACGTATCAGCCGGACAACGGGCCCAGCCGGGAATTGAACTCCGAGCATCACCCGCAGGACGATGCGCACACCATGCGCAACCATGCCGGTGAGACGATCACCGACGGCCGCAACTGGCCGGGATACATCCTGATCGCCGCCGGAATCGCCGTGCTCGGGTTGACGCTGGTCGCGGCCGGCTACGGATTCGAGGGCTGGGCGCTGATCGGTGGAATCGCCTGCGTCCTCTGCCTCGTCATCGGCACGGGTCTCGTGCTCCTCGAACGGCGCCGCGTCAAGGCCCTCGAAGGCAGGGAACTGACCGATCAGGAAGGGCATTGACAGATCCGAAGGCCGACCTGCACCACTACCTCCAAGCCGCCCGCGACGCCCTGCTGTGGAAGCTTGACGGGCTGTCCGAATACGACATCCGCCGGCCGATGACCCCGACCGGCACGAATCTGCTGGGGTTGGTCAAACACCTGACGGGCGTCGAGATCGGCTACTTCGGCAAGACTTTCGGCCGATCCGTCGAATACCCACCGTGGGTGACCGACCACGCCGAAGACAACGTGGACATGTGGACGACCCCCGACGAGTCACGCGAATACATCGTCGGGCAGTACCGGACAGGTGGGCGCACGCCGACGACACCATCCGGGCTCTGCCGCTCGACGCGCCGGGCCGGATACCGCACTGGCCCGACAACCGCCGCGACGTCACCCTGCACCGGATTCTCGTGCACGTTTTCGCCGAAACCCACCGGCACGCAGGGCACGCCGACATCGTCCGCGAACTCGTCGACGGCACGGTCGGCCTGCGCGCGGACAACACCAACTTGCCCGCAGAAGACCGGATGTGGTGGGAGACCTACCGGACCCGCCTCGAACGCGCCGCACGCGAAGCCGACCAGGGCTGATCGGGCGTCACCCGGCCGCCGGCTGAAGCGTCGTCGTGGTGACGACCGGCGTGGTGGTCGTCGGTGACTCCGATTCAGTGGTCGCGGTGGGTTCCGCCGCGGTGGTAGTCACCACGGATGCGTCCGATGTTCCGGCGACGGCCTGAGGCGCCGACGCCGACGTCGTGGTTTCTGCGGCTACTTCCACCGCTGTCGTGGGTTCCGGTGACGTCGTCGTCGCGACCGTCGTCGTGGGTGTCGGCGAACTGCTGGTCGTCGTGGTCGTCGCACTGACCGGGTTGCCCGCCAACTGAGCCTTTTTCGCGCTGTCCGTGGTGGTGGGAACGACCTGAGCCGCTTCCGCTTCCGTCTCCTTCGTGGAGGCAGCGGCAAGTTTCGCGGTCGACGCTTCCGCCGCGGCCGCGCGCGACTCACCCTTCTCCGCCTCCTGCGCCAGGTGTGTCAACCACGCTGCGGCGTACTGGGCAGAAGTCAGCGGTTTCCCGCTGCCGGCGTTCGCATCACGCCAGTAGTCGAAGTGATGGCCGGTTCCCTCCCCCAGCGTCTGCTGATACGGGTCGCTCATCGCCACCTGGATCGTGTTCTGGTTGTCCGCAATGAACCCGATGATCTCGTTCCGCACCTTCGCCGGCAGGTAGACCAGGTCGACCGCCTGATTCGACGAGATCGGACCAGCTGACGTGTCCGATTGCGCCGCACCGCTATCGGGCTTGTACGCCGGATCCGACACCTTGATCAAAACGTCGAGGAACGTCTCGTCGGACTGCATCCAATCGTCCTGCGACTGGATGTCCGCGAACGCGGCGAGGGCGATCTGCCCGAGCACCACCGCGAGATCCTGTCCCGTCGCGGGGGTCAGCCCATCCTTCTGCAACGAGTCGACGTTCAGCTGCCGTCCCACGTTGATCGCGAGCTGCAGTAGCGCAATGTTCTCGGGCGCGGAGCAGGTCAGGTCGCCTTCCGAGCAGAACGATGCGACCTTCCCGTCCAGGGCGCCGAAGCTGCCCGACGTGCCGGGCAATGCTCCCCGCCCGGATGTGCCCGTCTGCCCCGACTGGTAGGCGAGGTCGAAGCCGTCGGGATTGCGGAATTCGTTGTCCGAACCGGGAAATGGCCCTCCCCCGAGGTTGCGGCCGGCATCCGCCAGGATGACGACACCGACCACGGACGCCGGATCGAGAATGTCGTACGAGCCGTCCTGGCCGTCCTGGTTGCCGACCTCCATCGCAACCCGCCGTGCCACATCGGCGCCCTCGCTGTAGCCGACGATCGAGAACTTCGTGTCCGGGCACGACGCGTGAATCGACCGCATCACGGTTTCGGTGTTGTCGACGCCGGCGTTCACGGCGTCTTCGTACGAGTTCATGTTGGCCGGATACTCGATGTAGACCGCGGCATAGGACCCTCCGCCGACGGATTGCTGCGGCGCATTCACCACCTCGTCGATCCATGGACTGCTGTAGTCGCTGGAGTACGACGCGGGAAGCCGCGTGCCGTCGGGCGCCACGAGCATCCGGGTCCCGTCGCGCGGGGTGTCGCCGCGGCCGGCGACGGCGATGCTGACCATGTCGTAGCACGCGTCCGAGGCCGCCGCGGTCAAGGCTGTCGACGTCGTGGCCGGTGAACCCGGGTTCGACCACGGTGTCGCGAGCAGCGCCGCCAGCCCCAACGCGCCGGGCGCGACCAGACTGCCTGCGATCCTTCGTCGATGCGCGACCTTGCGTGCTGAAACGCGACGTTCCATGGTCTACCCCATCCGTTCGTAGCCCGTGTCGAACACCCGAGTAGGTGTCAACGCGTTAACAGACAAGTCGCACATTGCAGCAACGGCGTTACACGTCCGTCTCGGAGGCGTCGTTCACGAGGCGCGGAGGTGTGTGATCAGAAGGGTCTCGACCTCCGACTCTCGCGCCGCGGCCGGGAGCGGCGGGGCCGCCGATCGGTAGTGGTGGCCTGTCGGAGTGCCCAGGTCGATGAAGTGGGTGCGCCCGGGCCGGTGTATCGGACGGGCAGCCCAGCCGGGCGCCTCTTTCGCGTAGTTGCAGGCCTCGCAGAGGCCGGACCCGTTGTCTGCCGTCGTGGCACCGGATTCTCGGTGTGAGCGGATGTGGTCGTGGTGCCGGATCGGCGCATCGCACCACGGGGTGCGGCAGGTGCGGTGGCCTCGATACCCGACCCCACCGCATCTGCCACCAGTTGCCGCGCGATCCCGGCCGGCACCGGCCCGAACCCCTGCAGCTGCGCGGCCTCGTGCCCGCCGGCCAGCAAGGTCTCGTCCGAGAGCACCAGATTCACCGCGACGGGAACACCACTCGCAGCGGTCCGGCCGGTTCCGCGGTCGAACAACAGGTCCACCATCAGCTGATTGCGGGTGCGGCCACCGCTGTTGCCGGTCGCGATCAGACTGTCCGCATCCCGACCCAACGTCGCCTGCAGACACACCGCCCGCTCCACCGGCATCAGCACACTCAGATATGCCATCGAATCCGGCGCCGGCCGCGTCGTCACCCGACGCTCCGAGACCGCCGTGCGATGCCGGGCCACGACCGCCGCGGCATCGAGTTCGACCGCCAACGCTTTCGCCCGCGGGATCAGCCCGCGGTCGCCGACGCCGTCGAGGGTGGCCGGGTCCGAACGCAACCGGCGGTCCACGATGCCCCGATCCGTCGCCGACAGGCACGCCGTCTCCCGCACAAGCAGCGTCGCTCGCCATTCGTTCAGCCGGCCGGTCTGCAACAGGGCTAGGGTGTGCGGCATCTCGTGCACCAACGCCTGAGCGAACCCCAGATGCCGACCACCGCGGTTCGGGGACTCCCTGCGCGCCAACGCAATCTGCGAGGCAATGCCGCGGTCCCAATCCGCCCGCGGCAACCCGGCAGCCTTGCGGTCCGCGCGGATAGACGTGGCGACGTCGTCGGTGATCACCGCCTGCACCGCGCACCCGACCGACTTCAACGCCTCGATCGCGTCGAGCAGATCGATGCCCAACCCCGCATCGCCACTCGCCGCCACGGCACATTGCAACCGCGCCGTGAACGCGCGCAATTCCTCGAGAAGTAATGCCCCCACAACCAACCTCCCCCAAGGTCGTTCGAATACATGTTCGAGTCTAGCTAGCTGCCGCACGCATGGCAATACCCGGGCAACGACTCCCCCACGTGCGATGCCGGCCCCCTCGGCCCCCTAGTGGTCGTTGCCGTTCTGGCAGAATTGATCGGACGTCGCGAGAATTGCGACGCCGGTTCACGCCGCGTTGGTGCACTTCGGGAGGCGAATAATGCCGAATGATCCTTCGGAGATGACGCGTACCGGAGGCGACGGACCCAGTGCCGTCTTCGCGAAGCTGGCCGAGATGGTCTACAACGGCGACGACTTCGCTCAGGTCTACCAGGCCATCTGCGATGCGGCTGCCACTTTGGTTCCCGGGTGTGCCCACGCCAGCCTCATGCTGAAGGAGAACGATCGTCACGTCACCGTGGCCGCGAGCGATGACATCGCAGCCCAGGTCGACGCGCTCGAACGAGCCGAGCAGGAAGGGCCCTGCCTCGATGCGATCGAGAACGACGCACCGCAGGTCGAGAGCGAGCTCGCCCGTTCGACGCAGTGGCCGCGCCTTGCCCGTCGGGCCATTGCCGAAACCCCGGTCCGGGGCGCTGCCGGCTTCCGGCTCATGATCCGCGGACGCAAGGTCGGCGCACTCAATCTGTTCTCGGACAACCCCGGAGAATTCACCGACAAATCGATCGATCAGGCGATCCTGATCACGGCGTTCGCGGCGGTGACGCTGACAGCGCTCCACGAACACCAGGAAGCGCAGACTCTGCGTGAGGGCCTGGCCAGCAACCGCGAGATCGGAAAAGCGATCGGACTGTTGATGGCCTTCCACGACATCTCCGAAGGTAGGGCTTTCGACCTGCTGCGCAAGACGTCGCAGGACATGAACATCAAGCTCACTGGCGTCGCACGGGAAGTCATCACGCATCACAATTCGAAGTTCGACTGACGCGCCCTCACCGTTCGACCACGTTGGCAATCGGTTGATGCCGATCTGGTGTAGACGTAATGTTGATCGCGCGTGGTTGAGAACACAGCCGCAGATTGTCCGGAGGCCGCAACAGTGCGCGGTGGACAGATATTGTGTGCACTCCCACTGCGGTCTCGGTGCCGCTGCGCTCCGTTCGGCCCACGGCGCACGGACTCCCATAGAGTGCACGCGATCGGAGGGTCATGAAGCTATTACACACGTCGTTCCGAGTCACTCCCCTCACCGCGCGGGCCACCGGCCACCGCACCCGGGAGATGCTCACCAGCGACCGTGGACTGGGGATGGCCGTCGAATTCGCGCCGGACGCCGACGCCACGGTGGGGCGAATCTCCGGCGACATCGACGTGCTCGCCGCCCCTTCCTTCGCGCTTGCCCTCGCGCACCTGGCCGACGGGGGCTCCTCCTCACGCATCATCGTCGACATGACCGCAGTCGACTTCGTCGGAACCTCGGGATTGTCGATACTGTCCGAGTTTGCGGAATCGGCCAAGCGGCAGCACATTACCTGGGCGCTGGCGGGCAATAGAGCGGTGCTGCGGCCCATCGAGGCTATCGGTCTCGACGCGATGATCCCCACGTGCCGCACGGTTCGCGACGCCTTCGACAGAGTGGAGAAAATCGCACACAGCTGATCGGAGTCGACATGCCCGGGAAGCAGTCCACTCGTGGGCATCCGAAGGCACGCGGGGCGGAGACCGTGCGTGTGCTTCTCGACACGGCCGGTCCGACGTACGCGTCCGAGTCGCACGTGACTTTGAAGGACACCCCGACGCCTCTTTTCCAACTGCTGACGCTGTCTTTGCTGCTGAGCGCGCGGATCTCCTCGGAGATCGCCGTCGCGGCGGCCAGGGAACTGTTCCGAGCGGGTTTGCGCAGCCCACGCGCGATGCGCGCGGCGGACCGTCGCACGATCATCTCCGCACTCGGCCGGGCAGGTTACGTGCGCTATGACGAGAGCACGGCTACCCGTCTGCACGCCGCCGCGGTTCGAGTCCACGACGAGTACGGCGGTGACCTGCGCCGGCTGGCCCGCGCCAGCGATCAGGAGACCTCCGCCGCGATTCGGTTACTGACGGAGTTCGACGGAATCGGCCCGGTGGGCGCCGATATCTTCCTCCGGGAAGTTCAGGACGTATGGACGTGGGTGCGCCCCTACTTCGACACGCGAGCTACCGAGTCTGCGCGTGAATTGGGGCTACCGGACGATCCCGCCGCACTGTCCGCCCTTGCCTCGGAGGACCGAGTCGCGGAATTGGCGGCCGCCCTGGTGCGGGTCTCTCTCAATCCGCGACTTCGTGAGGAAGTGCGCGGCAATACGCACTGAGAGCCGGCACTACCACTCCGCCCGGACTGCCTTCGACTCGCGCTCGTCGTCCTCGCGGAACATTGCTTCGATGCGGTTCTTGATCTCGACCGTGCTCATCGAGCCACGGGAGGGGGCGAAGCCGCGATTGCGAGCGGAGGTGGGCGTGGTGAAGGTGTTCATGTGACGTGCTTTCTGTCTTCTGCGCCGGCGAGTGCCGCGTAGTGGTCGAAGGGTGCGTCCGCGAGTCGGACGGTTAGATCAGGAGCGCGGCAAGTACTACGGCGGCCAGCACTGACACGGAGGTGGCGACTGCGACGAGGACGGATCCCGTCACGACGACGGCGGGCGCGGTTGCGGTTGCCGCCGAGACAGAGGCGATGTATACGGTCGGACGCAGCGTGTGGCGGTGTGGCGGCTCCTCGGCAGAGGGCGGCGACATCGTGCGCTGATCGTCCTGGTGCACCGTGGTGCGGGTCATGTGTTGGCGTACCCCGTTGTAGCAGCTGAGTGACTTGAATCACATACTTACGAGTATGTTGTACATCACAACACGCCCTTCGCGCCAGTCGGTGCCGTCTGCACCATGTGCGGGCCGGAGGGGATCATCGTCGAACGGTGGAGCAGTTGACCGTCCGACACGGAAAGCGACGATCGAAAAAATCCGTGCAGGATGTCGAGAACCCGCGCGCGGCTGCGTCCCCGGAGTGAATACGGCCAGAATGGGCCGTACCGCACCAAGGAGAACATGATGGCCAAGTACCTGCTGCTCAAGCACTACCGTGGCGCGCCGGCATCGGTCAACGACGTGCCCATGGACAAGTGGACACCGGAGGAGATCTCCGCCCACGTGCAGTACATGAACGACTTCGCCGCTCGGCTCGAAAGCACCGGCGAGTTCGTCGACAGTCAGGCACTCTCCCCGGAGGGCACGTTCGTCCGCTACGACGGCGAGGGGCGACCGCCAGTGACCGACGGCCCGTTCGCGGAGACCAAGGACCTGATCGCCGGCTGGATGGTGATCGACGTCGAGACCCACGAGCGGGCACTCGAACTGGCCGGCGAGCTGTCCGCGGCCCCGGGTGCGGACGGGAAACCGATCCACGAATGGCTCGAG
>NZ_JBLWIT010000134.1:0-50541 GCF_048381435.1 Rhodococcus mengyinensis
CGGCCTGCGGCGCGTCGACCAGCTTCTTCAGGATCCGGCGTGCGCCGAGGCCGCCGGCGTCGATGTTGATCGACAGCTCCTGGTAGCCGTCCTTCTCCGTGTCGAGCGCCTTCTGCAGGATGTTCAGCGCTACGACGTCCTGCATCACGACGGTCCGGTTGTTCTCGGCCAGGAACGTCGTGACGGCGTCGTCGCCGACCGCGAAGTCGCGGGCCACGGCCCAGAAGTCGAGGGTGGAATTCTCCGTCGACGGGGTGATCGCGTACACGATCTCGCTGTGGAACGCGTGCGGGTCGGAGCCGTCGTCGCCGGGCAGCGGTGCGCCGATCGGGGCGATGCGGCTGTGCAGCAGGTACAGGCACGGGGGCGTGTACTCGATGTCTTGCCAGCGGGTGATGCGTCCCTCGATGCCGGTGGACTTGGAGTAGAACGGCGGGCACTCGGCGTCGTCCATGTGCCGGGACACGTAGATGACGTTTCGGTCCTCGTCGATCTCCGTGGTGATCGGGGTTTCCGCTACCTCGGGGGTGCCGATGTAACCGCCGTGCAGGTACGTCTCGTGCGACAGGTCCATCAGGTTGTCGACGAGCAGGCCGTAGTTGCAGTCGATCGGTTCCATGCCGCTGACCACGGTGTAGTCGGGGGAATCCATCCACGGTGCGCGGGGGATGCGGGCGGGGTCGCCCTGCTGGGGGTTCTGCGGGTCGGCGATCCAGACCCACACGAACGAGTCCTGCTCGACCACCTGGTACGACTTCAGCCGGGCGGTGCGGGGAACGCGCGCCTGGCCGGGCACGAACACGCAGCCACCGTCGCTGCCGTAGGTGAAACCGTGATAGCCGCAGACCACCTTGTCGCCGTCAAGCCGGCTCGGTGCCTCGGACAGCGGGTACCGGCGGTGCACGCACCGGTCGCTCATCGCAACGGCCTCGCCGGCCTCGGTCCGCCAGAACAGGATCGGCTCCTCGCAGATGGTGCGCGAGAACAGTTCGCGTCCGACCTCACGGCCGTAGGCTGCGACGTACCACTGGTTGCGGGCGATCGTGGACATTATTTCCTCCACTAGCAGGTTCGTGTACTGGCCGAGAAAGGCGGCCGTATAAGTTCTTTCACGTGAGTGTGTCGATGCCCCGTGCGCATTGCGAGGCCCATTTCCGGATGCCGGAAGGTTTCGTGTGGTGCTACCTCTGTGTCGCCCTCGGGCAACCGGAGTCAGCCCGTCAGTGGGTGAACATTTCTCGAGTCTGTCCCTGCGGATCCTTGTCGGTGGGATTTCCGGGGGAATGCTGTCGAGGGTTCTTTGGTCGACTTGCTTTCGCCCGTCGCGGCGCCGGCCGCCGTGCTGGGTCGGCCGGCGCAGCATTATCAGAACGGATAAATAGTCAGGGTGGACTGCGCTGTTAGCCACTGTGTTTCGGTGAATGCATCGAGATTTGCGGCGACGCCGCCGATGCGCGCGCCATTGCCGGAGGGTCCGGTGCCGCCGAACGGGATGACTGCTTCGTCGGCGACGGTTTGATCATTGATGTGAACCAACCCAGTGGGGATGGGTTCGGCGAGTTCGAGTGCTCGCATGGCGTTGTTGGAGAGGATGCCGAGTGGCAACCCGTACTGGCAATCGTTCGCAATTGCCACTGCCTGATCGAGGGGGGAGAAGGTGGTCACCGGTGCCACCGGGCCGAACACCTCGTCGGCGAATGCCGGTGTGTGGGTCGGGACGTCGGCGAGAACGGTGGGCCGGTAGAAGAGGTCGTCATGAGTGCCGCCTGCTGCCAGCTGTGCCCTGATCGCCACACTGTCAGTGACGAGGGAAGGACGTGGTTCCGTTGTTTCTCATCTATCAGCGGACCGAGAGCGACCTGCTCGGTGAACGGATCGCCGATGGGGAGTTTGTTTGCGCGTTCGGCGAGAGCAGCGACATAGTCGGCGGTGATCGACTCGTTGGACCAGATGCCGCCTGGACGTCATACAGATCTGCCCCTGGTGTATGAACGAACCGAATGCCCCCACCGAGGTCGCCTTGTCGATATCGACGTCGTCGAGCGCGATCAGCATTGTTGCCGCCCAGCTCGAGATGCGCGCGCTTGAGGTGCCGTCCGACCAGCTCGCCGATTGCCCGGCCCGCCGCAGTGGAGCCGGTGAAGGCGATCACCCGAACGTCGGGATGCGCCACCAGGGCTTCATCGGTGTCGGCGCCGCCGGGAAGTACGCTCAGCAGACTCTCGGGGAGACCGGCCTCCTCGAAGATCCGGGCGAGCACGACCCACCACAGAGTGCGGTGCGCGGGTCCGGCTTGAGAACAACTGCGTTGCCGAGCGCGAGCGCCGGCGCCACCGCTCTGATCGACAGAATGATCGGAAAATTGAACGGAGCGATCACACACACCACACCCACCGGGATTCGGCGCGAGGTGCTCAATCTCGGCTGTTCCGAACGCAGCACCTCGCCATACGGGTGTGCGGCGAGTGCGGGTGCGTTGTAGCACTCCTCGGCGGCCACATGAGTTTCCAACCCCGGAAGGAGCGTGATGAAGGTGATCCGGGTCGGCACGATCAGCGCTTCCCGGAGCACCAGCGATCGCAGACCTCGTCGATGGCATGGAAGACCGGTTGGTGGCCGAATGCGAGGCGAAGGGCATCGCGGGCAACTCGTCCGAGCGGAAGCAGGTGGAAGGGGTCGAGCCCGACGACCAGGCTCCCGAGTAGGTGTGCGCCTCCGGCGCCTCGATCCGCTGTCTCGGGATTACACGGTTCGGCCCGCCAGCTCGTCGGCGCCGACCCAGTTGCCGTGCAGTCCGGACTTGATGCGGATCGGCAGTGACAGCGTCGCGACGGGCGGCCGGTCGACGTGCTGGGCGTCCAGAATCACCAGGTCGCTGCGCATCAGGTCGCGGCGCGCCACCACCACGAACACATATCCCTGGCCTTGGCCGGCCTGGTCTGGATGGCCGGGGACGAAGATCGGCTCGCTGACCGTCGAGTTCTCGCCGGGATCGTAGAAGCGGCCGCGTCCGGTGGGGAGGTCGACCGTGCCGACCCACCGGAACCCGCCACCTGACCTGCAACTACCAGGGAGATCGTTGATCGCCAGCACGCCCCAGTTGTAGTCCAGGGTCTCTCGCCGGTCGTCCATGCGGGGGAACTCACCTGCCGCGTCCATAAGTCGGCGCTCCGTGAATCCCTCCGACGTGCCCGACAGGTCGATGGTCCAGCGCGAGAGTCGCGTCTTGCTTCGCTCGGGGTCGTAGGGTGCACCCGTCATGTCCGGGAACCACGGGAAGAAGTTGGTCTCGGCTACCGGGGCGTCGATGTGCAGATAGCGGCCGTCGTCGAAGGCGCCCATGATGTGGCTGGCGAAGCGGTTGGAACCACGGAACCAGCGGAGGTCTTTCGCCGAGCCCTTGCGTGGGAGGACGCCGAGGTAGACCGTCTCGTCGGGATCCCAGAAGAACTGGGCATTGCCCTGTTCGATCCAGTTGCTGCTACTTCGCAGCGGCACGACGGGGAAGACGACGTAGTTCTGCGTCACCGCGAAGTCATGGATCATGCACGAGTAGGGGGCTTTGATCCAGGTCTCATGGATGATCTGCCCGCCGGAGTCCGCCTCGTAGTAGGCGATGTCCGGTGTCGCCTCGCCCTTGGCGGCGTATCCGAAGAACACCATCTCACCGGTGCAAGGGTCGATCTTGGGATGCGCGGTGGAGGTCTCCGCGGTCAGCGCGCCCTGAAAGTCGTATTCGCCAAGCGTCTCGAGCGTGACGGGGTCGAGGAGAATGGGCGGGCTGTCCTCCTTCGAGGCGTACAGCCGACCGCCGTGGAAGAAGACATTTGTGTTCGCGAGCCCGCGCCGTATCCCGGCCACCGATGGGTCGTCGGTGAAGCTGTTGCGATATGCGCCGAACAGCGACTTGCCGGCCTTCTCCTCGGCGATGAAGCGGGGAGTCCGTACATATCGGGATCGGAAGTCCACGCGGCCCTTGTGGAACGAGAACGACATCGCCATGCCGTCGGAGTTGAACAGCGCGAGATCGTGGTCCACGAACGAGGGGTAGTGGCGGTCCACCACCACGCGGTAGTACGTGCCGTCGAGGTGCTCGGGGACCTCACCCTGTGTGCATTCGAGGTCGGTGATATCGGCCTCGACTCGCATCGGAGCCTCGAACGGGTCTTCGGTGACGGGGAAGCGGACCATGAGTGTCTCCTGTGGATTCCGGACGCGAGATCGTTCGCGATCCCGCACACGCAATCACCAGTCCCGAAGGCGGGCCAAGGTTCCGGTCGCCCGATTCCGTCATGTGGAACGCAGCGGAGGGTCGACGCTCAGTTCCGCATCCGCGCGGTGATCGTGTCTGCGGCTTCCATGACACGCGGCGCCAGCGCCTCGATCTCCGACCGCGTGTGCAGCCGCGATCCGTGTTCCGACAGCACCACCGCCCCCACGACAGCGCCTGTGGAGAGCACGACGGGAGCGGCCACTCCGGTGATGTTCGGTTCGAACTCGCCGACGCTCACGGCCCAACCGCGCTGACGGACCCTGGCAAGGTCTTCGAGCAGCGCCGTCCAGTCGGTGATCGACCGCTCGCTGTACCGGGCGAGCAGTCCGCCCGGAAACCGCCGCCGCAGCTGTTCGGGCGACTCCTGCGACAGCAAGGCCTTGCCGCCGGCGGTGCAGTGCGCGGGAAACAGCTTTCCCAGTGCCTGTGCCGGGGGGCGCATCCGCGTACTCGGCAGACTCTGGACCACTCGTGCGTACTTGCCCTCGAGAACGTAGAACGCGACTGCTTCCTCGATGTCCGCGTGCAACTCCTCCAATACCGATCCTGCTGCTTCGCGCAGGTTTCGGGAACCGGTCACCGTGAGTGCGATCTCGTGCATCGCCGGACCGATCACGTAAGGGCCGCCATGGTTGTCCTGCCGCACGAAGCCTGTGCGGCGGCAATTGGTGAGAATGCGATGCGCCGTCGACGACGCGACGTCCAGTTCCCGGGCGACCTCGCTGACCGTGAGTTGTCCGCGCTGGGCGATGAGGAGTACTGCCCTCAGGGCGAGTTCGGCCGACGTCGACGTTTCCTTACGGGGGTTGAGCTGGGTCATCGTGCCGCACTGTCCCACATGACGGAATCGGCAGGTCGCAACCTTGAGTCGGCTCCGCTTCGCGGTGTTAATTCGGTGATCACCATCACATGAACATGATGCCAGTGCGCCGGTCCACGGCTTTCGGGGGCCGGGGTGCCAGCCCTTCGGGAAAGAGGACGACCATGACCGAGACGATGATTCTCGCCCCTCGGATAGAAGACACCGTCGCGCGCCTGGCCCGGCGGGTCGACGTGCTCGAGGGTGAGCTGGCGGTGCGGCGATTGCAGCACCAGTACGGCTACTACCTGGACAAGTGCCTGTACTCCGAGGTGACCGAATTGTTCAGCGATGACGCCGAGGCGGTGTTCTGCGGTGGCATCTACCGGGGCCGTACCGGGATCGAACGCCTCTACCTGCAGCGCTTCCGGGAGCGATTCACTCAGGGCCACAACGGCCCGGTTCGCGGGTTTCTTCTCGATCATCCGCAGTTGCAGGACGTCGTGACGGTCGATCCCGACGGCACTGCCGCGCACGGTCGGTTCCGCTGCATCATGCAGGCCGGCGTGCACGAGTCCGTCCGGGATGAATTTCCCGGCAAGACCTCGTACGAGCAGTGGTGGGAGGGGGCACTGTACGAGAACGAGTACGTCCGCGAAGACGGGGTGTGGAAGATCAAGCGGCTCGACTACCGGCCGTTCTGGCACGCCGACTACGGCAGGGGCTGGTCGCAGACCCCGCCGATGAGCCAGGTGATTCCCACCGTCACCTTTCCGCAGGACCCGGTAGGACCCGACGAGATCGTTCCCGGTTACGAGCTGTTCCCGAACACGGACGTCGTAGGGTTCCACTACGCCCACCCCGTCACCGGTGAGGCCTGGCAGTCGTGAGCACACCGTCGGCCGCCGCCGATTTCCGGGAGCAGATACCCGACCGGTGGAGGACCGCCGATCCGTCCGGCTCGCGCGTCCCCACCTCGCTCACCTACGGCGAGGTGATCAATCCCGCCCGCTCCGGCGAGGTGGTCGGCCGCTACGCACGCTGCGGGGCCGGGGACGTCGACCGGGCCGTGTCGGCGGCTCGTGAGGCATTTCCTCATTGGCGTGACCTCGGGGCGGACCGCCGTGCGGAACTGATGACTGGCGCTGCAGGAGTTGCGGACGGCCTCGTCGAGCGCATCGCAACGCTGCTGACTCTCGAGATCGGCAAGACGCTGGGCGAATCGCGGGGCGATGCCGGGGGAGCCGGACGCCTTCTGCGTGAATTCGCCTCCTATGCCGGGGCCGCAGAACGGGTGGTGGATCTCGGCGGTGCTCCCGGGGCGGGCGGTGCCGCCGAGGTGCTGGTCCGACGGGTTCCGCTCGGCCCGGTCGCCGTGATCTCCCCGTGGAACACCCCCGTTCACCTGGCCTTCACCGCGATCGCGCCTGCCCTGGTCGCAGGTAACACCGTGGTGGTCAAGCCGCCCGAAGTCGCCCCGCTCGGTCTTACCGCCCTGCTCACCGCGCTGGCGGACGTGCTGCCCGACGGTGTGCTCACAGTGGTCCCCGGAGACGGTACAACTGCGGGCTCGGCCCTGACGTCGCACCCGGACATCCGGGGTGTGTTCTTCACCGGCGGGATCGCCGGCGGGCGTGAGGTGATGAGGTCGAGTGCGGCGACGGTCAAGAAGGTCTCCATGGAACTCGGGGGCAACGACCCCGCGGTGGTGCTCGAATCCGCCGTTGTCGACGAGTCGATGGTCCGGGAGCTGGTTGCAGGCAGCCTCGGTTGTGCCGGCCAGATCTGCTTCAACGTCAAGCGAATTTATGTGCATCGCAATCATTTCGACGAGTTCGTCACCGCATACACCGACCTGGCGGGACAGATCGTCGTCGGCGACGGCTTCGACCCCACCGCCGACTTCGGGCCGCTCGCCACCGAAGACGGGTACCGCCGCGCGTACCGGTTGATCGACCAGTCCCGTGCCGCCGGCGCACACGTGCGCAGCATGGGGCGGATCGCGGGCTCCGCACGGTGGGACGAGGGCTACTACGTGCTTCCCACCGTGGTCACCGGACTCGACCCGGACGCCGAACTGGTGGTCACCGAACAGTTCTGCCCCGTGATCCCGATCCTGCCGTTCGACAGCGACGACGAGGCCGTCGCCGCCGCCAACGGAACCGACTTCGGTCTCGCCTCCTCGGTCTGGTCGCAGGACCTCGACCACGCCCGGAGTGTCGCGCGGCGCATCGAGTCGGGCAGCACGTTCGTCAACGTGCACAGGCTGGGCGCATCCGTCCCGTCGGCGCCGTTCGGAGGAATCAAACAGTCCGGCCTCGGCCGCACCCATGGTGAGTACTCGCTGAGTGCGTGTACCGAGGAGCACGCCATCATCAGGTTCGCCGATGCCGCGGCGGATCTGCCGGGCATCGCCCGCTGGGATCACCTCCGCAGGACCACACCGCATTCGATCGAAGGGACGGACGAGTGACCGACACAGGGTACCGGCGGATCGCGACCGAAGAGGCATACGCCCCGCCCGAACTGTTCGATCTGTACCGCAGGTTGCTCGACTCGGGAAGCTCGGGCGACCGCGGCTTCGAATCCCTCATGGGCTTCTACTTGGGCAGTAGTGCCCCGAAACCGGTTGCCGTGCGCCGCCGGCTGCAGGACCTGGGCGACGAACGGCTCGCCGACATGGACGCCACCGGCATCGACCACCAGATCCTCGCGCTCACCTCCCCGGGCACCAACGTCCTGGACGCCGCCGCAGCCCGCGAGATCGCCACAGTCACCAACGACCGCCTCGCGGATGCGTGTCGTCGTCACCCGGACCAGTTCTCTGCGCTCGCCGCGCTGCCCCTCCAGGATCCCGACGCGGCAGTCCGGGAACTCGATCGTGCCGTAGGCGATCTCGGACTTCGTGGCATCATCGCGAACTCCCACATAGCAGGAAGCTACCTCGACGAGCCGAAGTACCAGCCCATCTTCGAGGCCGCCGAGGACCTCGGTGTCCCGGTGTACCTGCACCCGAACACGCCGAACAACGAAATGATCGGTCCTCTCCAGAAGTCCGGCCTGGACGGCGCGATCTTCGGGTTCGGTGTCGAGACCGGCATGCACCTGCTGAAGTTGATCACCTCCGGCTTGTTCGACCGGTACCCGAAGCTGAAACTTGTGGTCGGGCATCTCGGCGAGGCCCTGCCGTACTGGCTTCACCGGATCGACTACATGCATGCCGCTCAGGTCGCTGCCGGCCGTTACGACGCGATCCGTCCGCTGCAACGCAAGCCCAGTGAGTACTTTCGGCACAACATCTGGCTCACGACCAGCGGAATGCCTTGGCAGCCCGCCATTCTCTTCGCACGCGAGGTGGTGGGAGCCGACCGAGTGATGTACGCCATGGACTACCCGTACCAGTTCGTCGCCGAAGAGGTGAGAGCACAGGACACCCTGCCGATTTCCGAAGAAGAGAAGAAGGCGTTCTTCGAAACCATCGCCACTGACGTATTCGGACTACGGACACCCACAACCGCGGGCGCACCTCACTCGCTTTCTCTCGGGAGCTGATTGTGAACATTCTCGACGACATCAAGGACTCGGCCATGAGCCGATTCCAGATCATCACCATCGCAGTCTGTCTCGCCGTCATGGTCGTCGACGGCTTCGACGTGATCGCGATGTCCTTCTCGGCGCACTACGTAGCCGACGAATGGGGTATCTCGCCCAGCACGCTCGGTTACGCACTGAGCGCATCCACCGCGGGCATGGCGATGGGTTCGCTGATTCTGGCACCGATAGCCGACCGCTACGGCCGCCGAATCGTGGCGCTCGGCAGCCTCGCCGTCGCCGCGACGGGAATGTTGTACTCGGGAGTGGCCGGCAGTTTCGAACACCTCCTGGCCTCCCGGGTGATCACGGGCGTCGGGATCGGCGGTGTGATGGCCACGATGGGCGTCATCATCGCCGAGTACTCCTCGCGACGCCGGCTCGGACTGACCATGGCACTGTTCGCCACCGCCAACGGAGCGGGAGGTGTGCTCGGCGGACTCCTGGCAGGCGACCTCATCCCTGCCCACGGTTGGCGAGCGGTGTTCCTGTTCGGCGCCGCCGCTACCGCGGTGGTTCTCGCCGTCGCCGTCGCCGTGGTGCCCGAATCGCTCGACTACCTCGTCACCCGCCGGGACGACAAATCCGTTCGGCGACTGCACCGACTTGCCTCGCGGATGGGACGTCCGTTGTCCGAGATCGGCGAGGCGGCAGTCTCCGACGAACCGCCACCCGTACAAGGCCGCTACTCGGACCTGTTCACGCGGGGTACCGCTCGCTCCACGGTGTTGCTCACGATCGGGTTCGCTGCGCTGATGGCCGGATTCTACTTCATCCTCGGGTGGACCCCGCAACTGATCACCCAGGCCACCGGCTCCGCCGAGACCGGCATCAACGTGGGTTTGCTGCTCCCGCTGGGCGGCATCGTCGGATGCGTCGGGTTCGGGTTGCTCACGGGGATCACGCGCATCCGGCCCCTCACAGTGGTGGTGCTCGCGCTGGCGGCCGTCGCGACGGCGGTGATGGCCTATTCGATCGCCACCGGTTCCGCCCCCTATGTCGCCGCGCTGGCGCTGGGGATCATGTTCAACGCCGGAGTCAGCGGCTACTACGGGGTCATTCCGCAAGCCTTCCCGGCTCGTGTGCGCACCACCGGATTCGGATTCGTTCTCGGCGTGGCACGAGTCGTCGGTATCCTGTCCCCGATTGCCGCCGGATATCTTCTCGGAATGCTCTCGTCGGCCACGGTGTACGCGCTCGTAGGTGTGCTGGTGGGTATCTCCGCAGTGGTGTTCGCCGTACACGCCCGATCGCGGGTCACAGGCCAGCCGACCGACCTGCCACCGGATCGCGAACTGGTGGTACGGGATACCGAAAGCGCTTCTTCAGAAACGAAAGGGATGACAACACGATGACCGAGCTACTCGCCACTCCAGTCTGGGAATCCGCCGTCTTCGCGGGATCCTGGGTACCCGGTCACGGGCCGGACCTTCCCGTGATCGAACCGGCCACCGGCAAACAACTGAGCACGGTCGGCGGAGCCACGCCCGAGGACGTCGATGCCGCGGTCGCCCAGGCCGTGGAGGCACAGAAAGCCTGGGCGGCAAAGCCGTTCACGGAACGCGCCGCCGTGCTGAGGAGGGCGGGACGGCTGCTCGAGGAGCACGCCGAGGAAATTCAGCAGTGGGTGATCCGGGAGAGCGGCGGCATCGGAGCCAAGGCTGGACTGGAGACTCACGTGGCGGCGGAGGAGTGCTACAACGCGTCCGCCGTGGCGGCGCATCCGTACGGCGAGGTGCTGCGGTCGGAGCAGCCGCGAATAAGCTTCTCCCGGCGCATCCCGGTGGGAGTGGTCGGCGTGATCGCGCCGTTCAACTTCCCGATCATCCTCGCGATCCGGGCAGTGGCCCCGGCGCTGGCGCTCGGAAATGCGGTGGTCCTCAAGCCCGACCCGCGCACCACGCTCTGCGGTGGTGTCGTGCTCGCCCGCATCTTCGAGGAGGCGGGTCTCCCCAAGGGGCTGTTGAGCGTGCTGCCAGGAGGCGCCGACACCGGCGAGGCCCTGGTGGTCCATCCCGGTGTACGCGTGATCGCCTTCACCGGATCGACCGCCGCGGGCCGGGTAATCGGCGAACTCGCCGGGCGGCACCTCAAACGAGCCCACCTCGAACTGGGAGGAAACAACGCGCTAATCGTGCTCGACGACGTCGACATCGAGAAGGCCGCGTCGGTCGGCGCATTCGGCTCGTATATGCACCAGGGCCAGATCTGCATGACATCCGGGCGACATCTGGTACACGAATCGATCGCCGCCGACTACGTGGCAGCCCTTGTGGAACGTGCTGACAGGCTGACCGTCGGCGATCCGTTCACCGAGCAGGTGGCCCTCGGACCGCTGATCGACGAGAAACAGAGGGACCGAGTGCATTCTCTCGTCAGGGCCAGTGTCGACGCCGGTGCGCGACTGGCGGCGGGCGGTAGCTACGAGGACCTGTTCTACCGACCCACCGTCCTCGCCGATGTCCCGACCTCTGCGCCGGCGTTTGCCGACGAGGTGTTCGGACCGGTTGCACCGGTGACGACGTTCGCGACGCTGGATGAAGCGGTGGCGATCGCCAACGACTGCGAATACGGACTGTCGCTGGGAATCCTGTCCCGCGACGCCATGCGCGCACTCGAACTGGCCGAGCGGATTCCGACCGGGCTGGTGCACATCAACGATCAGACAGTCGCCGACGAGGCCGTGATTCCCTTCGGCGGCACCGGATCCTCCGGCAACGGTGGCCGAATCGGCGGCATCGTAGCCAATCTCGAGACGTTCACCGAAACCCAGTGGGTGACGGCACAATCCACTCTTCCGACCTACCCCTTCTGACGAACCTTGTGAGCACTTGTCAATCACCGATGGTTGTGTCTGAGTTCAGGACATGCAGGACGGTTGATGTCTCAGGACATCGAGGACACTGACGACCCGTGCCCGTGACAATCGGGCCTGGGTGGAAAAAGGGTTCTCGATGAATCCGGACATCGTGGCCACGGTCTCGGCCGTCGCAGGCGGGACCGCGGGTGAACGTGTCCCGCCTGTGCCGAGAGCAGGGCATCTCCCGCAATACCTTCTACGTCCTGGTGGGCAGGTTCCGCACCGAGGGCGCCGCAGTGTTCACCACCCGCTCGACCCGGCCACACCACAGCCCGACCGGTACCGGACCCGAGGTGCGTGAGGCGATCGTGCGTGCCCGCACGGAACTCGACGACGAGGGCTTCGACAACGGCCCGATCTCGATCGTGTGGCGCCTCGAAGCCCAGGGACTCGACCCGACCCCGTCGCGCTCGACAGTGTACCGGGTACCGGGTACTACGGGAGTGTGGCCAGATCGTTCCTCAGCCACGCAAGAAGCCCCGTTCACGCCGCAGTTTCGAGTGCGCCGCCCCCAACGGGTGCTGGCAAATGGATGGCCTCGAGCTTGGACTTGTCAATGGAAGTGATCGCCAACGTTCCTGCGCTACATCGAACCGGCGTGGTCAGCCCAGCCAGCGCTCCACGTCGATCGCGGCGCGGCACCCTGTCCCCGCTGCCGTGACGGCCTGGCGGTAATGGTCGTCCACGAGGTCGCCGACGGCGAACACGCCGTCCACCGATGTGTGAGTTCCGGGGTGGGACACCTCGACGTAGCCCGTGGGGGTCAGGTCGACGACGCCCTTCACCAGCTCGTTTCTCGGGTCGTGACCGATGGCCACGAAGACGGCCGTCACCGCGAGGTCGCGTGTGGTGCCCCTGTGGACGTCGCGGAGGCGAAGTCCGGACACTGTCCCGTCGCCGAGCACCTCAGCCACCTCGACTTCGGTCTCGAAGTGGATCTTCGGATTCGTGCGTGCGCGCTCGAGCATGATCTTCGAGGCGCGAAAGGTTTGGCGGCGGTGAATGATCGTAACGGACCGTGCAAACCGCGTAAGGAACATTGCCTCTTCCATCGCCGAGTCGCCACCACCGACCACCGCGATGTCGTGCTCTCGGAAGAAGAAGCCGTCGCAGGTCGCGCAGGTGCTCACTCCCCGCCCGATCAGTCGCTGCTCACCGGGGACGCCGAGATAGCGGGCCGCCGAACCCATGGCCAGGATCACCGTGTGGGAGTGGTAGGACTTCTCGCCCACCCGATCTGTCCGAAGTGAGGTCACGTCGTCACTGCGGCGAGGAGTTTGTCGGTGACCGGTGTTGGCGTTACTGCTACGGCGAGTTTTTGGACGCGGCTGGCGGTGTCGAGGATGTAGCGCCGTTTGGGGCGCAGTGAGGTCAGAGCGTGGTGGACGGCTTTGGTGACGCGTTTCGGCGGAGCTGCGATCTTTTGCATTCGCCGCAGGAGCTTGCGGCTGCCGGCGAGGTGCGCTGCGTAGAGTTCTCTGTTTTCTTGGCTCAGTTTCGCGGTCATGGCGTCGTGGTCGTCGAGCATTCCCTCCCACATGTCGGTACGGATGGGTCCGGGTTCGATCAGTGAGACGGGGATCTTCCACGGACGCAGTTCGATTCTCAGTGCGTCACCGAGGGATTCGATCGCGTATTTCGATGCGCTGTACGCGCCGGTGCCGGGGGTGGTGATCAGGCCGCTGACCGAGGACATGAACACGATGCGGCCGTGTGCTGCTCGGATCGCCGGCAGGACGGCTTGGGTGACGGCGATCTGCGAGACTACGTTGAGGTCGAGTTGACGCGAGAGGTCCTCGATCGCGAGGCCTTCGACCGGTCCGCTGACGATGATGCCGGCATTGTTGACCACTGCGTCCAGCCGTGCTGGAAGGTGTCGTGGTAGTGCCGCGATCGCCGTTCGATCGGTGATGTCGAGCGGGACCGCGTGGACGTGATGCAGCTGGTCGAGGCGGGCGAGTGCCGACTCCGAGCGGGCGGTTGCGTAGACGGTCCACCCGGCTTCGCTCATGCGGTGGGTGACGGCCAGACCGATTCCTCGGCCGGCTCCTGTGACGAGTACTGAAGGCATGCGGTGTTCTCCGATCCAAAAGGGCGTGTGTACCGAGAAGTGTTCAGAGACTGAGGAACTCGACAGCGACGGGAGCGAACTTGTCGTGGTACTGGAAGACTCCGCCGTGGCCGGAGTCGGGGTAGATGATCAGTTCGGAGCCGGGGATGCGGCGTCGTAGATCTTCGGACAGTGGGGTAGGGACCATGCGGTCATGGTCGCCGTTGGCGATGAGGGTGTCGGCGGTGATGCGTGACAGGTCCGACGGGGCGGAGCGCCCGTACTTCTCGATGGCGGCGAGTTGTGTTCGCAAAACGGATATTCCGACGGCTGTATCGCGGTCGGTGCTGCGTTCGTGGAGACGCCCGATGAATGCCTTCGCAGCGGTCTTGCCTGCAGGGTTGCGGTTGAAGAACAGGAACTCTTTGGGGTCGGCCCGCACGAGCGTTGCGCGCAGAATGTCGACGTAGGTCGTTCGGGAGACCTTGTCGATGTCCTTGCCTCCGCGTGGTCCTGTTCCGGTGAGGATGAGCTTGCGGACCAGGTGCGGGTGCTCGAGGATCAGATCTTGGGCGATGAAACCGCCCATCGAGAAGGTGAACAGGTCGACTGTGTCGAAGCCGAGCGCGGTGATGAAGGTGTAGGCGTCGGCGGCCATCGCCTCGATCGTGTCCGGGACCTTCCCTGTGGACGCGCCGACACCGACGTTGTCGAAGGTGACGACGTGGCGGTTCCGTGCGATCGCGTCGACGATCCGGGGGTCCCAGTTGTCGAGGTTGGCGGACAGGTGGACGAAAAAGACGACGGGGATACCGTCTTTCGGTCCCAATTCGCGGTAGGCGTAGGTGTTCCCGCCTGCGGTGATGGTCTTTGTCGGGGCTGATGCGTAGGTGGCGCGATTGCTCTGGGTGCTCATGGGGGTGTTCTCCGGCGATTCGCTGGGTTCAGGCGGTGGGCAGGGTGATGACGGCTTTGCCGCGGATGCCACCCGAGGCGAGGGCCGTGAGTGCTTCCGGTGTCTCGTGGAAGGGGTACGTTCGTCCGACGATCGGACGGATCGCGCCGTGGTCGACGAGTTCCGCAATGCGGCGTAGTTGCTCACCGCTGGCACGCATGAAAAGGAATTCGTAGCTCACGCCCGCTTTCGCGGCTTGTCTGCGTATTTTGCGGCTCAGGGCGGTGATCGCGAGACGAACGATCGGATTGACGCCGGCGGTCCGGGCGAACGTGGGGTCGGGTGGGCCGGCGATACCGATTGCCTTGCCGCCCGGCCGGAGCACGCGCAGTGATCTTTCGAGGTTGTCCCCACCCAGGCTGTCGACGACCACGTCGTACCCGTCGAGAACGTCTGCAAAATCTTCGGTGCGGTAGTCGACGACGACGTCGGCGCCGAGCTCTCGGACGAAGTCGGTGTTTCGTCCGCTGGCAGTGGTGGCGACGCTCGCCCCGAGATGCTTGGCGAGCTGGATCGCGATCGATCCGACTCCGCCCGCACCGGCGTGGATCAGAACTTTCTGCCCGGGTTGCACATTCGCTCTGTCGACGAGAGCTTGCCAGGCGGTGAGCGCGACGAGGGGGAGTGAGGCGGCGTCGACCACGCTGATCGACGTCGGTCGTAGCGCCAGGTCGTCCTCGTGGACGGCGATGCGTTCGGCGAAGGTGCCGATTCGGCCGTCGCGGGGGCGCGCGTAGACCTCGTCGCCGACGGAGAACTGTCGAACGCGGGCGCCGACTCCGATGACGGTACCGGCCAGATCGTGTCCGAGAGTCAACGGCGTCGGATAGTGGAGCAGTTGTTTGAACTCGCCGATGCGGATCTTCTCGTCGAGCTGGTTGAGGCCGGCTGCCTGAATTTCGACGAGTACGTCATGGTCGCCCACGATCGGTTCCGGCACGGTCGTTTCCTGCAGCGGCCGCTTGTACGCAGCGAAGGCGAAGGCTTTCACGACTGATCGCCAGTGTTGGTCGCGGAGGACGCGGCGGCGGTGTGCGGCTCATCGCCGAGGAATGCGAGCACTTCCGGGACGAATTCGCGGTGGTATTGGAATATGCCGCCGTGTCCCGAGCTCGGGTAGATGGTCAACTGCGAATTGGGAAGACGCCGCGCGAGGTCGGCGGAGTGCTCACTGGCGACCATGAGGTCGTTGTCGCCGTTCGCGACGAACACTGGCGCGGTGATCTGTGACAGGTCGTCGGGTGCTGCTTGCCCGCCGCCCATGATTGCTTTCAATTGCGCGAGGCGGGCCTGCATCGAAATGCGTGTGTCTCGGTCGATGGCACGTTCGGCGAGCCGGGCGAAATAGGCGTCGGCGGAGCGTTTGCCTTCGGTCGTGCGTGGAAAGAACAGGAAGTGTCGGGCATCTTTGCGGGCAAGGGCGGCTTTGAGATAGGCGCGTCCGACGATCCTGCGCATGTGGTCGATTCCGCCGCCGCCCCGTGGGCCGGTGCCTGCCAACACCATTCGCCGAACCAGTGTCGGATTCTGCAGGGCGACCATCTGGGCTACCCCACCGCCGAGGGAGAAGCCGAGTAGGTCGACGCTGTCGTGACCGAGTGCTCGTATGAACGTGGCCGCATCACGTCCCATCTGCTCGAGGTTGGCGGGGACCTTCGAGTCGGTCGCGCCGACGCCGCGGTTGTCGAACGTGATGACGTGGTGTTGAGCGGCGATGCCGTCGATGATGCGGGGGTCCCAGTCGTCCAGAACGGCGGCGAAGTGGTGCAGGAACACCACGGGCACGCCTCCCGTGGGGCCGAGCTCACGGTAAGCGAAGTTCACGCCGCCGGCGAGGACGGATTTGGTCGGCACCGTGGTCCAGGTGCGGGTGTCGGCTGGTGCGCCGTGGTTGGTTGCCATGTCTGTCCTCTATCCGAAGGAAGTGAGCCTGGCCTATGAGAGCCCGATTGAATTACGCTCATACTATTATGGTCGTAAGGTTATCGGATAGACTTCGGTAGGGCAAGGACGCGGCAGCATGGAGGATCATCGACATGGCGAGATATGGCAGCGGGCACAAGGCGCAGACGCGCGCTCGGGTGGTGGAGGCGGCGGGTCGACGTCTGAAGGAGGATGGGATCGACGGGGCCGGCGTGAGTGCGTTGATGTCCGACGCCGGGCTGACCAACGGTGCGTTCTACGCGCATTTCGCGTCGAAGGACGAACTCGTCGCGGTGGTCTTGGCCGATCAGCTGACGAAGCAGCTGGATGCTCTGCGGGCGCTACCCGACGACGGTCACTCGTTGCAGTCCTACATTGAGGGTTATCTGTCGGTGAGTCATCGTGACCAGCGTGAGAACGGATGTCCCTCCGCTGCCCTGCTCGGCGAGATCAGTCGGTCGAAACCGATTGTGCAGGAATCGTTCACGGATGGTCTCGAGGCGATGATCGCTGTCGTTGCCAGTCGTACCCACATCGATGACACAGCCGCGGCGCGAACGGTAGCGATCGGCCTGATGTCGAGCCTGATCGGGACCCTGCAGTTGTCGCGGGCGGTGTCGGACCCGACGCTGTCCAATGAGATCCTCGCGGCCGGGCTCGCGAACGCGTTTCGCCTAATCGAAAACTGAATGCAGTGAATCGGTCGGTCAGCCGCTCTAGGATCTGCTCTGGCGACATCGCCCGCAACCGGGCCGCGGCCAACTCGATCGGCAACGGCAACCCGTCGAGGCGGTGGCAGATCTCCGCCACCGTCACCGCGTTCTCGTCGGTGAGCTCGAATCCGGGAACCGCGGCAGCGGCGCGGGCGGCGAACAATGTGACCGCATCGTATTTGGATAACCCCCGCAACGTCGGCTTCCGCTCGGGATCGGGGACGCCCAGCGGCGGGACCCGGAGCACCACCTCCCCTCGGATGTCGAGCGGTTCGCGACTGGTGGCGAGGATCCGCAGCCGAGGGCACAGGCGCAGGAGGGTCTCGGATAGTTCCGCCGCCGCGTCCACGACATGTTCGCAGTTGTCGAACAGCGGAAGTAGCTGCCGCGTCTCCAGGAACTGCACCAGGACTTCACGCAACGGCCTCGCGGAGTGATCCTGCACCCTCAATGCGCTGGCCACCGCATCGACCAGCAACGACTCGTCACGGAGCTCGCCCAACTCGACCAGCCACGCACCGTCGGCGTAGTTGCGGTGTACATGTGCCGCCACCTGCAGTGCCAGGCGCGTCTTCTCCACCCCACCGATCCCCGTCAGTGTTACGAGCCGGTCAGCAGGGTTCTTGGTTTCGGTGAGTTCGTGTCGGCGGCCGGTGAAACCGGTCAGTTCCAGGGGCAGACTTCCTGTCCTACCCGGCGTGGAGGGAGCCGCGGACCGACGTCGGCCGCGCGACACCGGTCCTCGGGAACGGACCTTCGTATTCACCTCTGCATCGGGTCCGCGCGGATAGCCATCTCGTCGACCGGAAAGCCGTGGTGATATTGGAGCCGTCGCAATTCCTCCCCGAAGTCGGAGGCGGTAGCCGGACGCTGATCGGGCGTCCAGGACATCGCCCGCGCGATCACGGCGGACACATCGTCGGGAATCCCCTGCTCCCGCAGATTCGGCACCGGCTGTGTTTTTGATCCTCACGAACTGGGCCACCTGAGACGTACGTGGAGGTGTGGGATGCCGGAGATTCGAACACGGCAGAAGGTGATCAAGGCGCCGGCTGCGAAAAGTGGGGGTGGTCACCGGTGTGACGTGTCCGTCAAGGAATGAGATCACCCTCGGCAGCATCCTGCCACGACTTGTCGTCGCGACCACCGTGGAAGTGGCCTTCGTCTCGGAGCGCGATTCGTACCTCCGGCGACATCGACACCATCGAACGGAACGAAGCCTTCGCCGCACAGGCCGTCGCCGGGTTACCCCGTCGGCGCCACCCGAGCCATGCACCAGCAGGGCTGGTCCGCAACGCCAGGGTGTCGACGCGCTATGTAACGAGAGGTGCATCAAGGTCACCGAAATAGGGGCAACAGACCGGTAGATGGCTGGCTCTGACGGTCGCGACGTCCGGGTGCTGGTCTGCAGGAAAACCCAGACCGCCGTCACCGGTGAGATTGTCGAGGACTACGCGGCACTGACCGACCCGGCAGCAGTGCGCCCACGTCTCGGGTTTGGGCTCGGGCCGGCTCCGGCAGTGCGCATGCCCAGCAGACGCCGGGGAGGATCGGGGAGAAGGCAGACGACGCTACCGCAGACGCGTTCCGACCGCAGGGGTTCGGGACGCAGGGTGCAATGCGAGGAGTCCTGGGTATATCCGAGGTGGTGGCTGTCGGCGTGCCTCGCTGCAGTCTCGGCCGTCACCAGGACGCCGGGGATGACTTAATGTGCGACAACCTCTCAGCGACGTCGCTTCAGAGCAGGACTGCGGCGATCTCGTCGGCGGTGACGCGGGCGAGGTCGACGAAGAATGGAATGCGCGCGTCGATCATGAGTTCGGTGGGCCCGCGCAGGCCGAGCGCGAAACGAACGACTCCGTCGCAGTCGCGGATCGGCAGTCCGATCGTGCGGAAGTCGGGGGTCAATTCCTCGTCGTTGAAACCGTATCCGCGTTCGCGGGTGCGGACGAGTTCTTCCTGGATGCCGGCCACGTCGGTGATGGCGCGTGGGGTGGTCGCCGTTCGGGGCAGTGATGCGATGTCTTCGTCGTCGGTGTCGGACCACGCGAGGAAGACCTTGCCGAGTGCGCTGGCGTGCAGCGGTAGCCGCACCCCTTGCAGTACGTGTCCGTCTGTCTCTCTCCAGCGGCTGAATCCCAGGAGGACGACGTCGTGGCCGTGTCGCATGGCGAGCGACGCGGACGCACCTGTCGTCGCGGCCAGCTGCTCGAGATAGGGCTCGGAGAGGTAGATGCGGTGCTGGCGGTACGAGATCTGTCCGTAGGCGGCCAGCGCGCTGCCGAGCCGGTAGCGGTTGGACGTCTTGTCCTTGTCGAGGAAGCCGGCATCGACCAACGATTGGAGTAGGCGGTGGGTTGTGCTCACCGCCAGGTCCTGACGCTTGGCGATTTCCGATACGCCCAGCTCCTCACCTCCGTCGAAGCAGGTGAGCATCGTCAGCGCACGTGTCACCGTCTGCACTCCCGGGGCACGTGAGTCGGTCACCAGCAATCCTTCCTGTGGAGGCCGTCGGCCGAATGTGGGGGCGCTCTCACGCCCGGATGCTGGAGACCCTACTTTCCATCAACTGGAAAATGAAGGTCCGGTTCAACCGGGATTTTCGGGAAAACTCGCCGAACTGCGTTTCTGTACGTTGTCAAGGTTTCCGATCTGTAGAAAACAAACCGGAGGAATTCGGACGCGGAGAACATAGCGTCAACGGTCGTCACAGCTGACGATTCATCCGTTGAAGGAGCTACCCACATGTCCCGCATTCGCCGATTGCCACGAGCCGCCGCAGCGCTCGCCCTGATCCCGCTTGCCGGGTTGGCGGTGGCGTGTGGATCCTCCGATTCCTCGGGAGGCGCCAGTTCCGGCGCCGAATTCACGCTGAAGGTTTTCGATCCGGGCAACTCCGGTGCGATCGCCGTCGGTAAGCGTGACGGAACCTATGACGAGGCGTTGGCTCCGCTGGGTGCCAAGATCGAATGGGTAAAGACCACACCGGGATTCAGTTCCAACCTCAAACTATTCAACACCGGTGAACTCGACATCCAGACCGGCGCCTACAGTCCTGTGGTCGGTGCCCTCTCCAAGGATGTCGGTGTCCGCATCTTCGCCACGTCCGACCCCTACAACAAGGATCAGGCAGGCATCATCGCCAGACCGGAGTCCGGGATCACGTCGGTGGCGGATCTGCCCGGCAAGCGGATCGCGGTCAACCCGGCCGGTAAGGGTGAGTACATCACCCTGAAGGCCTTGACCCAGGCCGGAATTCCTGTGGACTCCGTCGAGCGTGTGCCGCTGCAGCAGGCGGATGCCGCCTCGGCGTTCTCCACCGGTCAGGTCGACGCCTGGGCGTCATTTTTGATCCCGTACCAGGAGGCGAAGGCGAAGGGCGCGGTCGAGATCGCCACCGAAGCGAGCATCGGTTCGGTGGACAGCACCATCATCGCCGGCCGAACGAAGGTCCTCGAGGAGCATCCTGACGTGGTCGAGAAGTTCCTCGAAGTGACGCAGCAGCTCACGGAAAAGCAGCAGCAGGATCCGGCCGCATTCGAGAACGTCTTCGAGAAGACCGGCCCGAGGGCACTGTCGGGTCAGCGACTCGACGACGCGATTGCGCTCGGTGGCCAGATCACGAACTTTCGGTACCCGACCGCAGCCGATGCCCTCGACCTGGAGTCCATCTCGGCGCTGTTCGCCGAGAACGGTGTGATTCAACAGCCGCTGAAGGGCAGTGACGTGATCTTCGATCTCCCGGCGGCGCTCGACACCACCTCGGCCGAGGGCAAGTGACTGCGGTGGTGACCCTGTCGAGTTCGGTGCGCAGCGACGCGCCTGCGGCTCCGAAGCTGGAGACGCCCCGCTATCGCCGAACCCGTGAGCGGCCTCGATGGATCTCGATTCCCCTGCGGTTCCTCGTACCTGCCTTGCTCGTCGCCGCCTGGTCGGTCGGGTCGTCGTCGGGGCTGTTGAGCCCGGAGATCCTCGCCGGGCCGCCCGCGGTGTGGCAGGCGTTCGTGGAGCTGTATCAGTCGGGTCAGTTACTCGACTTCGGCCTCGCGTCGCTGCAGCGGGCCGCACTGGGTGTGGGGTGCGGTGTCCTGATCGGGCTCGTCCTCGGCGTGTTGTCCGGCCTCTCCGCACTCGGGGAGGAGTTGATCGACTCGACGATGCAGATCAACCGCGCCGTACCCTTCCTGGCGCTCGTTCCGCTGTTCATCGCCTGGTTCGGTATCGACGAAACGTTCAAGGTTGTCCTCATCACGGTCGCCACCCTCGCCCCGATGTACGCGTACACCTACCTCGGAGTGCGGGGAGTCGACCGCAAGATGGTCGAGGCCGCCCGCGGGTTCGGGCTCACCGGCTGGCGACTGGTCTTCGGCGCAATCCTGCCGACCGCACTACCGGGGGTGTTGATGGGTCTGCGTATCTGCCTGTCGCTGAGCATCACCGGCCTGATCGCGGCAGAGCAGGTGGGTACCCGAGAAGGGATCGGTTACCTCGTGACGCTCGCGCAGGAGTACAACCGCACCGACTACATGGTCCTGTGCATCGTCATGTACGCGATCCTCGGCCTGGTCTTCGACGCGGTGGTTCGCGTGATCGAGAAATTCGCAATGCCGTGGCGGCAGCTGTCGGTGACCCGATGAGCGCCGCAGAAGCACCGTTGCCACCGTTGGCGCCGCGCGAACGCACCGCGACGACCGCGGCGGAACGACGAACCGGGTCGCCCCTCGCGGTGTCGCTGTCCGCGGTGCGGAAGTCGTTCGGCGACAAGACCGTACTCTCCGGAATCGACCTCGAGATCACTCGCGGCGAGTTCGTCGTCCTGCTCGGCCCGAGCGGCACCGGAAAGACGACCCTGCTGCGACTGCTCTCGGGACTCGAACCGCCGGACGGCGGCGACGTCCTGGTCCCGAGACAACGCACGGTCGTGTATCAGGAGCCGCGGCTGATCCCGTCCAAGCGTGTTCTGGCGAATGTGTCGGTGGGGCAGAAGCGTGCACAGCTCACCCGCGACAACGCGCGTCGCGCGCTGGCCGAGGTGAACCTCGCGGACAAGGAACGTGCGTGGCCCGCCACCCTCTCCGGTGGCGAAGCGCAGCGGGTCGCGCTCGCCCGTGCCCTCGTTCGTGAACCGGAACTGCTGCTGCTGGACGAGCCGTTCGCGGCGCTGGACGCCCTCACGCGGCTGCAGATGCAAGATCTCGTCGGCGACCTCGTCGCCCGCCACCGCCCCGCCGTTCTGCTCGTCACCCACGACGTGGACGAAGCCGTCCGGCTGGCCGACCGCGTCCTGATCCTCGACAACGGCGGCTTCGCGGTGGATGTCGACATCGACCTCCCACGCCCGCGGGACCGCAACGACCCCGAGGCGCTGCGCTACCGGGCGACCTTCCTCGCCCAGCTGGGCGTAGGTCGCCATTCCTCTACCAGACAGGACATTTCATGACGGTGACAACTGGCAGTGCTATCGACACGCTCTGGTACACCCGCTGCCCGGTGCCCACCGCGAGCGGCCTCGCGAACAACCTCGGGTGGCTGGGGCGCACCGCGGAGACGGCCGGGGTGCAATTCGGTGTGCTGCAGGACGCGGGCCCCGAACTGGCAGTGCGGCATTTCGATCACCAGCTGCCGGGCCTGATCCGTGAAGGCGGCAACGTCCCCGCTCTCGCCGCGCGGGCGGAAGGATCCCCGACACGGCTGATCGGTCTCACCTGGATCGACGAGGCCCAGGCCATCCTGGTGCGCGGCGATTCGGAGGTCCGCGACGCCACCGGGCTGCGAGGACTCCGCATCGGGATCCCCGCCTGGGCCGCCGATCGTGCACGCAGCTTCCCGCGCGCCATGGCGCTGCACGGTCTTGCCTCCGCTCTGCGACTCGGCGGTCTCACGTTCGCCGAGGTGCATCTCGTCGAGGTCCCGACGACGGCAGCCCCGCAGGTTCGCACCGCCAACCCTGATCGCAACACCACCTGGGGCGTGGAGCCGTTGCTGGCCGGTGACGTCGACGCGATCTACGTCAAGGGTGCCCGGGCGCAGGAGGTGGCGCGACAGCACGGACTGGTGGTGGCGGTGGACCTCGATTCCACCGACGCCCTTCGCGTCCGGGTCAACAATGGAACCCCGCGACCGGTCACCGTGCACGAAGACCTTCTTCAGCAGCGGCCGGACATCGTGATCGGGTTTCTCGCCGAGAGTCTGCGCGCCGCCGACTGGGCGGCCGCGAATGTCGAACAGGTACGTGCGGTGTTCCAGACCGAAACCCAGTCCGGACCCGAAGGCGTCGTCGCCGCATACGGCGAGAACTTTCACACCGGCCTTCACTTGAGCCTGTCCGATGAGCGGGTGGATCTGCTGGGTGTGCAGAAGCAGTTCCTCTACGCCCACGGCTTCCTCGCCCACGATTTCGACCTCGCCTCGTGGGTTGCGCACGAACCGCTCCGGCAGGCACGCGCGCAGCTCGACGCCGAGAAGGCGGCACCGCAGTGACCGACTTCTACTGGGAACTACCGACTCGCGGTGACGGACGCAGGGTCGCCACCGAACTCGGCACTCGCGGTGGTTTCGGGGTCGGGACCCCGCACAGCGTCGCCACCGATCTGCGTCCCGGCCGATTCGGCCCCTTCGACGAACTCGCCCAGGTGATCCACGCCGCGGAACTGTCGGGGGTCGACGGTGTGGTCGCGGGATACGACCCGTCGGGCGAGGAATCCTGGATCGTGGCCGCGGCCGCACTCCGGCAGACACGCCACGCACGGGTCGCCGTGGAATTCCACCCCGCCTTCGGAACCCCGGTCTACGCGTCGAAGATGTCGGCCACCCTGCAACGGCTCTCGGGTGGCCGGCTGGAGTGGCGCCTGGCGGTGGAGACCGATCCCGCAGACGCACGTTCGCGCGGCGATCGGGTCACCGGCCGCGACCGCTACGCCCGCGCCGCCGAATTCCTCACGGTCGCCCGCGGGGTGTGGAACGACGAGGAGATCCTTCCTGGTGGGTTCGGAGGCACCGGGTACGAGTTCGCAGGCGACTACTACGACGTGATCGACGGCGGCTTCCGGGGGATCCTGTCCGGACTGCCGTTCCCCGTCGTTCATCTCACCGGGGACTGTAAGGACGCCCTCGCGTTGTCGGCCCGCCACGGTGACGTGCATCAGTTCGCGCTGACCGAATCCGGCTTCGAGGGTCCCGCGCAGACCCTGGCAGCCCTGGCACGTGAGCACGGGCGATCGGTGCGGACGCTGCTGCGGGTACCGGTCATCGCGCGGGAGACATCCGACGAGGCGTGGGCACGCGTCGAGCGCCTGTGGCGGGAAGTCCACCCCGGCCCCGGCATCGACGATCCCCGCGCCCTCGACCGGGGCGAGTCCCGGTGGGCGGGCTTCGACCGCCTCGGCCACCCGCAGAGCATCGGACTCGTCGGCAGCTACGAGGACGTCGCACGGCAACTGTCGTCGCTCCGCGAGCGCGGCGCCGACGGCTTCGTCCTGGCCGGACGCCCGCACATCGAGGAACTCCATCGCGCGGGTGAGCACCTTCTGCATCTGGTCGATCCCGCCGGACGCACCCTCGCCACACAGGAGGCGCACTCATGAGCGTCGACTTCTACTGGCGCATCGGGATGGAAGGTGATCACGCGTCGTTGCGCACGCCGCGGCGCTACAACCGCGGCGACGCGGGTGGCCACCGACCCGGCAATATCGCTCCGGCGATCCGGGGCGGGGAACTCGACGGCTACGGGTACATCGACCACATGGCCGCGGTGGCGAAGGCGTCCGAGTCGGCCGGGTTCCTGGGCGGTCTGCTGCCGTCCTTCCCGATGACGGAAGACCCCTGGGCCACCGCGGCCGCGCTGGCCGCCGAGACCACCACGTACCGATTCATGGTCGCCTTCCAGCCCGGGTTCCTGCACCCGGTGCAGGCGGCCAGGATGTCCGCGAGCCTGCAACGCGCCACCGGAGGCCGGCTGGTCTACAACATCATCAGCGGCGGCGGCGGTGGCCCTCAGCTGTGGTGGGGAGACAAAGTCGATCACGACGACCGCTACGCCCGCACGTCCGAGTTCCTCGACGTCCTCCGAGGGGTCTGGGACGGAGAGCCATTCGACTTCGACGGCCGGTTCTTCCGCACCGCCGGTGCGGCCCTGGCTCCTGGTCTGGCCGGACAACCGTTCCCCGAGGTGTACTTCTCCGGCTCGTCCGCGGCAGCCGTCGCCGCCGCGGGCACGCACTCGGACTACTACCTGTCCTGGCTCGAGCCGTACGCAGACCTGCGGAAAAAATTCGACGGCGTACGAGAGCAGTCCGCGAAACTCGGGCGCACCCCCAAGTTCGCTGTGCGGATCGACATCGTCGCCCGCCACACCGAAGAAGCGGCCTGGGCGGAGATCGAGAAGGGCTGGGCCTTCGTCGACAAGGATGCCGCAAACCGGGCGGCGCAGGGCGATTCCGTCGGGGCGGCCCGCATCAAGGGCTGGGTACCCGAACACATCACCGGCTACCGGGACCTCGAAGTCCAGCCCAATGTCTGGTGCGGCTTCAGCCTGATCCGAGGCGGCCCCGCATTCGGCCTGGTCGGCAGTTACGAGCAGGTCGCCGAACGTCTCGACGAACTACGCGCACTCGGCGTGGACGCCTTCATCCTCGCCGGCAATCCCCACCTCGAGGAGGCGTACCGCGTCGGCGAAGAAGTACTTCCCCTGCTGCAACGCACATCACCCATCACTTCCGGACAGGACACGCTGTGACTACCACCGAGAACCGACTGGACCCGCAGATCGCCACGTTCGTCGACGCCGCGCGCCGCGACGCCGACAAGGCGTTCACCGTCTTCCGGAGCACCGGCACCGTGTCGGCCAACGGCACGGTCAACTTCGTCGAACGCGTGCCGGGCACCGAGATCGCGGTCGCGCTCAACGACCCCGGCCCGTGGGCAGACGATCCGGGTGTGTCACCAGTGGTCGCGACGTTCGACGGTGAGGTGCTCTCGGGCAACGGCTCTGCGGGATTCGTCACCGGTTACGCCGCCGTCTTCCGGCAGCACCCCGAGATCACCAGCGTCGTGCACATTCACACCCCGTGGCTGGGCGGGTGGGCGCAGACCCACCGCACTCTGCCGATCCGGTACGCGGCCTCGCAGCGCCTGACGCTCTCCCGCGAGATTCCGCCCCACATCGACCGGTCCCGATCGGCGGGCGAGTTCATTCTCGAACGCCTGCAACACGACCCGGATCTGGTGGCCATCTTCGAAGCGAACGGCGGGGTCAACGTGATCGGTCGGAGCGGACTGCTAGACCTCGCGAAGTTCGTCGTACTACTCGAGGAAGGCGCCCAGTTCCAGGCGATCGCGGAGTCGCTCGGCGGGTCCGTCGAATTCGATCCGTCGAATCTCGCGGTGCAGTGGGGGCGCTCGGGTCTCGCCGACGAGGCACGCCGCCGCGGTCTCATCTAACACCATCGTCCCCCGTCCCCATAGGCAACCAAAACAGAACAGGTAGAGATCATGACAGTGCGCGTCGGATACTTCCCGCACAACAATTCGCTCTTCGTGCTCCGGCACACCGGAATGCTCGAACGCCGGCTACCGGACATCGAATGGGTCGACCTTCGTGAACTCCCGTCGAAGCCGCCTGTCGATCCCGTCAATGCCCTTCCGACCCTGCATTCGGACTGGCTGTTCGACGACGGCGGATACGACGTCATCGGCACCGGCTTCACCCCGCCGATCACCGGCCTGGCCCACGGCCGTGACCTCGTCTACATCGGCATCTCCGGTCCCCGCGTCGAGAACGGCCGACTCGTCGTGAAGGCGGACTCGGGCATCGAGTCCGTCGCCGATCTGCGGGGGAAACGGGTCGGGATCGCCCATGGGTCCTGGCAGACCACGCTGCTGCTGTTCGCGCTCGACCGGGTGGGACTGACCTGGTCCGACATCGTGCCCGTCGACACGGACGTGCGCGAAGGCGGAGCCGAACTCGTCGGCGGCGCCATCGATGCCTGGGTCGGCGCCTACCCGGGACTGACGGACATCGAAGCGGATACCGAGCTGCGCACTCTCGTCGAGACCGAGGGACTGTTCAGCCATCCGTCGCTGTGGTTCACACGCCGAGATTTCGCGGAGAACAACCCGGAACAACTGCGCGCGATCATCGAGGCGCTGCAGGAATCGGACGAATGGATCGAGCGGAATCCCCACGCGGCCGCGCAGTACTTCGTCGACGACGTGGAGCGGCGAGGTGGCACAGCAAGTCTCGACGCGTGGGAGGCAGCGCTGCGCGGACGGCCGTTCGGCATCAACCCGGTCACCGAGGAATTCCTGGACGAACAGCAACGCGCCGCCGACCTGCTGCTGTCGAACGGGTTGCTTACACGACCGATTCAGGTGCGCGACGCCGTGGTTCCGTGGATCGGAGAGTTCGTCGGCACCGCACGCTCGACCGTCTAGGTAGCTCGCGGCGTCAGGTTCCGGGCGGCGAACTCGCCCGGCACCTCACGTGGCGCGACGCGCAAACCCGTACGAGGCGGCGGATCGACGGGTTGCGCTGACCTGGTTCGACTCGCCGACACTCACCATGAGCGGTGGAACAAAGCCTATGTCCTGTGGGTGTCGGGCATCGTGTACCTTCACCTCGGCGCACGGAGTTCGCGCTCGAAGTCGCGAAGTCCTCGCTCAGGATCCAACTCGCCGTCGAAGACAGAATCTGCACCGCACTCGCAATCGAAGTTCTTGCCTGAACCGCAGAGGCCATGGGCGACATCGTTCGCAGTTCGCGGGCGGTAACCCGGTCGTAGAGGGCCTTGCGTTGCGGGTTGGCCGCTGCCCACGAGTCGAATGCGAGTTGCCACTGCGCCCGTGCGGCGGCGCCGCGCTCGCACGCGTTGCGGGTGTGGGCGATCACCTCAGGTTCGACCTGGAAGGTCAGCTTCGGGGTCGAAGCCGGGCTTCGCCTTGACTGCGGCCCCAGGCCGGGAACGCGGGTGCCGAGTTCGCCGCGGACGGTGGCGGGGGTGTGGCTGTGCCGGATGAACAACCGTTGCACGTCGGGTGATTCCTCTCGTGAATGGGGTTGTGCGTCAACGCCGGTAATCATGCATGGTGTCCTCGGTGACCGCGACGATCGTTCAGGTGAGGGCCGGGTCGAGCGCATGAAGGGCGTGCACTTCCGCCCGGGAGGGCGCGTACGCGCCGGATCTGCTGACCGTCAACGCACTCGTGTGTATCGCGCGGAGCAGTGCGGGTTGGACATCGGGCCAGTCCACAGCCGCGAGTCGATCCCGTGCTTGGGGTGAGCCGAGCAGGCCCGCGTCGAGTAGTCCGGAGAGTAGTCCGGCCATGAAGGAGTCCCCGGCACCGACGGTGTCGCCCACGGTGACCGGTGTCTGGTCGATGTGGAGCATGTCCCGGTTGTGAGCCAGTCGCGCGTAGGCGCCCCAGGATCCGCGGGTGACGATCACCATTGCTGGTCCTGTCTTCACCCACCGCCGCATGATGTTCTCGACCGGCACGCCCGGGTAGAGCCAGTCGAGGTCCTCGTCGCTGGTCTTTACCACGTCGGACAGTGAGACCAGGTGCTCGACGCGGTCGACGACGGTGTCGGGCGAATGCATCAGTGCGGGACGGATGTTCGGGTCGTATGACACGGTACCGAGGAGCCGCATCCGTTCGGCGGCGACGACCACCGTCGAGCCGCCTGGTTCGACGGTGGCGGCGATGCTGCCGGTGTGCAGATGCCCGAACGGTTCCAGGTCCGGCAGTTGCGGGACCGCCCAGTTCAGGTCGAACTCGTAGTTTGCGTGTCCGTCCGCGTCGATCCGGGCGAACGCGACCGACGTCTTGTGTGCGGAGTCGGTTCCGGGCGTGATCTGCACGCCGGCGGACTCTGCCCACTGTCTGAGCAGATTTCCCCGGGGGTCTTTGCCCCAGTGGGAGCAGATGCTGGCCGGGTGGCCGAGTGCGCCGAGTCCGACCGCGACGTTGAGCAGGCTGCCGCCGACGTGTTCCTGAGTGAATCCGGGCCTGGTGACGACGTCGATCAGTGCTTCGCCGAGGCTGAGTACGCTGGTCATCAGTGCGCCCGTACCGCGGTCGGCTGGTCCGGGCCGTGGTCGAGTGCGACGCCGAGCTCGGCCTGCATCTCCTCGAGCGGCACACCCTTGGTCTCGGGCATCGCCTTCAGCACCCAGATCAGCTGACCGACCATGGCGAGGAAGAAGATGCTGAACGCGGCGCCGGCACCGAGGGCACCGATGATCGGCGGGAAGGCGAACGAGGTGATCGCGGCGAATACCCAGTGGGTCAGGCTGCCCAGCGACTGCCCCTGACCACGGATCCGATTCGGGAAGATCTCCGAGAGGAATACCCAGATCACCGAGCCCTGGCCGACGGCGTGGGCGGCGATGAATCCCATCAGCCCGATCAGCACCAGTATCGACGACGTAGAGGTGAACTCGCCACCGCGCGCATTTTCGTAGTAGAACATCACGGCGGCAAGGAATCCCAGGGACATCAGGTAGCCGATCGAGCCGACGATCATCAGCTTGCGCCGGCCGAGCCGGTCGATCAGGCTCAGCCCGACCATGGTGGCGACCAAGTTCATCGCGCCCACCCCGACGCTCATCAGGAACGCGGCGTTCGTGCTGGCGCCGGCCTCCTGCATGACCCGTGGCGCGTAGTACAGGACCGCGTTGATGCCCGACAACTGGTTGAAGACGGCGATCGCGACGGCGAGCAGGATCACCTTGCGGTGCCCGCGCGTGAAGAACGGCACCTTCGTCATGTTCGCGGTGGCCGCCAGCGACTCCCGGATCTCACTCATCTGGAAGTCGACGTCGGCTTGGGTGGCGCACAGGCGCTTGCTCGTTGCGGTCGCGTCGTCCCATCGACCGTTGGCGGCCAGCCAGCGTGGCGTTTCGGGAACGGTCGGCAGCATGAGGACGAACACCAGTGCCGGAACGATCATGACGCCGAGCATCCAGCGCCAAGCATTGTCGCCGGGGACCGCCGCGCGGATGACGGCGTTGGATGCATAGGCGATGAGGATGCCGAGCACGATGTTGAATTGCACCAGCCCGACCAGGCGTCCTCGGTTGGCCGCGGGGGCGATCTCGGCGGTGTAGATCGGTGCACAGACGCTGGCACCACCCACGCCGATGCCACCAATGAACCGGAACAGCATCAGAACTTCGACGTTCGGGGCCAGGGCAGACCCGAGGGCGCCAAGAACGAAGAGGACGCCGATCACGTAGAGCGCCTTCTTGCGGCCGTACCGGTCTGCCGGCCGGCCGGCGACCAGAGCGCCGAGGATCGTCCCGATGAGTGCGGTGGTGACGGTGAAGCCCAGCTTGGCATCGCTGAGCGCGAACACCTGCTGGATCTGTTCCTCCGCACCGGAGATGACGGCGGTGTCGAATCCGAAGAGCAGCCCGCCGGTCGCGGCGACTATGGCACTCCGAACAACTATGGGTTTCACGAGATGTCTACTTCCTCTTGCGGTTGAAATATCTTGGAAAAGAAGGATTTCCGCGCACAGTGCGATGGGTTGGGCACCCACGCCATCGCCCGTCGACCGCGGGGTCGAGTGGCTCGGAGCCAGAAGCGCCCTGCGTCTCGACGGATGTCGTGACCGCTGCGGGCGGCAGCCTGCTCCAGCGATTCCGCCGCCAGGCATGTGTGAGCGATGCCCGTAGGGCACGAGGTTGTGGCCACGAACTTCATGTCACGCGCCTTTCCTAGCGGTTCGCTGTCGTAGCCGAGGCGGCGACCGATCGAGGCGGCCCTGCCTGATCCTGCGTCGCTGTATCGATGAGCTTGCGGACAGTTATAGCTGTGACGTGGCTCTCATGTCAACATATACGGGCCTAAACACATACATTCGGACACCAATAAGCAGATCAAAACAACACGCCGAAGTGGCTTGGCGGCCTGCAGTGCGATCACCTCCACGCCGGGGCGAGCCAGAGTTCCGGGCGCGCGCTGCCTGGAGGGGCGGAGTCTGCGGGGGCTCGACTGTCTCCACGAAAGCGTCAGGCGTGCGCGTGAAACTGTTGGCCCGGAACGGGATGTGGCCGGCGGGGCGGCCACCACCCCACAGCCTCAGCCCGCACAACTCGTTGGTGTTGGCGAAGGCACTCTCAGCGCATCCCGATGCAGATCTCGCCGGTCGTGACGCCGTCTTCGAGCACCTCGAGGGAACGGCCCCGCGTTTCGGCACCTTTCGTCCACACCAACACAAGCGCCGCCACGCCGACGACGAACGTGAACAACGACCCGGCGATGCCGATTTCCTTGACGAGCGACGGAAGCCGGACTGACGGTGCCTCTCGCGTCTGTCGTGCGGCGCGCTCTGATTCCCGCCCACTCGGGCAGGATGAGACAGTGGGCGATCGAACCGCAGCAGACCTCGAACGTGAACTCGCCATGCTCGTCTACGTACGCGGATGCAGGAGTCGCTCGCGTGGCCCGCAATGGTTTACGAAAGGGGATCGATGTCCTGCGATCCCGCAATGCAGAACTGGAGCGGGGAGTCGCCCGGCTTCGCCTGCTCACCGGCGACGGTCAGTCGTGTTGACCGACGGCGGCACTGCCGGGTGGCGGAGAGTGCCGGATCGCGGCGTCCCGCAGTGCCCGCAGCAGCGGTGTCACCCGGTTGCGGCGGTACACGAACCTCACGACCGCGGGCGGCGCACCGACCAGCGGGATGAACTGGACGTTCCGATGGGTTACCCGCCGGCGGGCAACTTCGGGAACCGTGCCGACACCCCGATCGGCGGCGATCAATTCGAGCCAGTCGTCGAAGTTCGAGCACGTCACCACCGGGCCGTCGTGGTTCGGCCACAGATCTTCGGATGTGGTGCCGCTGAGGGTATTGATGACCAGGGGAAGCGTTCCGAACTCGGCCCAGTCGATCGATTCTCGGGTCGCGAGCGGCGACGCCGTCGAGACCGCCGCAATCCGCTGCTCCTCGAACAGCGGGTGCTGCACGAAATCGTCGCCGGGAACATCCCGGCGGACGACGGCGGCGTCCACGGTGGCGTTGTTCAGTGCGGCGATGGGGTCGTCGTAGCGACGCGGAACGACGGTGGCGCGGGAATTCTTCTCGACGTCGTCGATCACCTGCTGCGCCCACGGATCGGGCAGGAGCCAACTGAAGCCGAGGACGAGGGATCGGTTGGTGTACAGCGCAACCGCGGAATCGAGATCGCCGAGGATGACGCGCACCTTCTCGACGAACCCGGCACCGTCCTCGGTGAGGGCAAGTGCCCGCGAGGTCCGGTCGAACAATCGCACGCCGAGCGAGGTCTCGAGCTGCTGCACCGTCCGGGTGAGCGCCGGCTGGGTGATGTGGAGTGCGTTCGCCGCCGCGGTGAACGAGCCTGCGTCGGCGATCGCAACGGCCGCCCGCAGATGCCGCAGTTCGATGGACATAACTCCCAAGCATAGATCCGGCCGAAGAAGCATTTCCGCTCCGCAATGCGGCGGTGCACGATGAGAACGGAAAGACCACGCACACATCGACCGAAAGGATCCTGGTGTTCGATCTCGAGGACGGCCTCCGAATTCCCATCATCGGGGCGCCCATGGCAGGAGGACCGAGCACGCCCGAGCTCGTTGCCGCGGTCTCGTCCGCCGGTGGCCTCGGTTTCCTTGCGGCCGGGTACAAGACCGTCGACGCGGTTCGGACTCAATATTTTCGTCCCCGGCCGCCCCCTGGCCGACCGTGCCGCGGTGGAGGCCTACCGGTCGTTGCTGCAGCCGCTCGCGGAGCGCAGGCAGGTGTCGCTGCCGGCGGTCGTCGACTTCGACGACGACGCCTTCGACGCCAAGGTCGACCTCGCGGTCGAGCGTGCCGTTCCCGTGGTGTCGTTCACCTTCGGCCTTCCGCCGCGCGACGTCGTCGATCGGTTACACGACGCCGGCAGCGCCGTGGTGGCCACGGTGTCCGATGTCGACGAGGCGCGCTCGGCCGCTCGGGTGGGCGTCGACGCGATAGGTCTGCAAGGAGTGGACGCGGGCGGGCACCGAGCGACGCTCGACCCCGACGCCGAGCCGGACCCACGTTCGACGAGGGACTTGGTCGAGGCGGCCCGCTCAGCGATCGACCTTCCGATCATCGCGGCGGGTGGGATAGCGACCGCAGCAGACGTCGCGGCGGCACTCGCGGCCGGTGCCACCGCCGTCCAGATCGGAACCGCTCTCCTCGACGCCGACGAGGCAGGGACCAAACCCGCGCACCGGGCCGCGTTGCACGACGCCCGCTTCACCGACACCGTCGTCACTCGCGCATTCTCCGGCCGTCCCGCGCGTGGCCTGGTCAATGACTTCATCACCGACTTCGATGCTCACGCGGTGGCGGCATATCCGCAGGTGCACCTGCTGACCAGTGGGTTGCGTGCCGCAGCAGGCGCCGCCGGCGACCCGCACGGCCTCGCCCTCTGGGCCGGTGTCGGCTATCGCAGTGCCCGTTCGGCCCCCGCAGGGGAGATCGTTCGGGACCTGTGGAGTGAAGCACGGTAATTCCCATGGATATCGGCGATCTGAACTTCTTCCTGGCCGTGGCCCGCGCAGGCGGAATCTCCCGGGCATCGAAGGAACTTCTGACGGTTCAGTCGAACATCAGCTCACGGATCCGCGCGCTCGACGACGAACTCGGAGTGGAACTGTTCCGCCGCCATGCCCGTGGCGTGACCCTGACGAACTCCGGCGAACGTCTCCTGCCCTATGCCGAGCAGATCACTCAGCTCGTGCGGGAAGTGAGGCAGGTCGTCAGCGACGATCGAGATCCGGGCGGACGATTGGCGATCGGCTCCATGGAGACCACCGCGGGATTGCGGCTTCCCGGGGTGCTGGCAGCGTTCAGCGAAGAGTCCCCCGGGTCGACTTCACCCTGGCGACCGACACCACGGACGCGCTGACCACCCAGGTGATCGAGCACCGACTCGACGGTGCGTTCGTCTGCGGACCGGTGCGGCACCCGGACCTGGTGTCCGAGCAGGTCTTCATCGAGCAACTCGTGCTGGTGAGCGGCGTTCGCGTGGCCGATCTGGACTCCGTCATGACCGATGGCCGGCGGCACAGGGTTCTCGTCCTGCGGGCCGGCTGCGCCTACCGGGCCCGCCTGGAGCGGCTCTTCGAGCAGCACGGAGTGCCGAGCCCGGACGTCCTCGAGTTCGGAACTCTCGAGGGCATCCGCGGCTGCGCGGCTGCGCGGCTGCGGGGATGGGCGTGACCCTGTTGCCGCTGGGCGTGGTGACCACGTCGCCGTTGGCGGCGGCCTTGAAGGTGCATCACCTCGGACCGGCCGACTCGCGCGCGGAAACCCTGTTCATCCGCCGCACGGACTCCACCATGACCCCGGCCATGTCGCGATTCCTGTTCCATACTCACGAGTCCAGCCGCCCGGCTTCCCTGAAATCCGTGGCTCGCTAGAGGGACCTGCGTGCCCACCGAATGTTGTTGAAAGAGAATGCATGAACGCAGTAGACAGCGCCGGCGAGCTGACCGCATTCCGCACGCCTACATCGCCGTGGGTCACGGTCGGTCAGGTCGGGGCCGCATTGGCGGCCAGCATGGGCATCGGACGGTTCGTCTACACGCCTGTGCTCCCACTGATGGAGGCCCAGGCAGGATTGACACCGTCGGCGGGCGCCGCTCTGGCGACGACGAACTATCTCGGATACCTCGTCGGGGCGCTCGCCGGAATCGTCCTACCCGCCTTGGTGCGCTCGGCGGCAGCCATGCGTGTCTCGCTGCTGATCCTGACCGCCACGCTGGCGCTCATGCCGGTGACATCGAACGAAACCGCCTGGGCCGTACTGCGTTGTGTTGCGGGTGCTACCAGTGCGATGGTCTTCGTCATCGCTGTCAGCGCCATGCACTCCACTCTGAGTGGGCACGCGGCACACCTGTCGGGTTGGGCGTTCGGCGGAATTGGAGCAGGTATTGCCCTCTCCGGGCTCGTCGTCCTCCTCTTGCGATCGATGAGCACGTGGGGATCCGTGTGGTGGGCGGCCGCACTGCTGACCCTGATCTGCACCCTCGCGGCGTGGACTCTCACACCGGAACGCGCTCCGACGACGCCGGCGGCCGAACGCAGACGGTCGGCCAAGCAGGGTCACCGCCGGTTCAGTGCGCTCTTCATCAGCTATTCCCTCGAGGGCGTCGGATACATCATCGCCGGCACCTTTCTCGTCGCAGCGATCGACCACACCGCAGGCAGCTTCGCCGGCAGTGGCGCCTGGGTGATCGTCGGGCTGGCGGCGCTACCGTCCGCTCCACTCTGGGCGTCGCTCGGCCGACGATGGTCCCGCCCGATCCTGCTGGTGATCGCCCTCGTCGTTCAGGCCGCCGGTATCGCGCTGCCCGCGGTGGCAGACGGCATCTGGCCCGCCCTGATCTCCGCCTTCCTGTTCGGAGGAACATTCCTCGGCATCAGTCAGATGTCGCTGACGATCGGCGCTCACCTCCAGTTCCCACGCGCCGTCGCGATACTGACAACCGGATACAGCCTCGGTCAGATCGCGGGCCCGCTCATCGTCACGCCACTGCTCTCCGATGGCTACCACCTGGCATTGCTCGTCGCTTCGGGCATCGTCCTGGCGGCAGCACTCGCCGCCGCGCTACTGATCACCCGGTTTCGTCAGCGCGCGACGGGCGAATGAGCAGGGCGTCGAAAGCAGGTGTGCGAGGCGGGACCCGACCCGCATGCGTCCACTCACATCAGGTCTGTCGAAACGAGTCGGAGCCACAGCCATAGCCGCGTGGTCGGATTGTCGAAGTCGATCTGGAACTCTTCGGTGATACGGGTAATCCGGTACCGAATGGTATTGCCGTGGACATGCATTCGGTCCGCCGCTTTGGACACGTTCGCGTTCGAATCGAAGTACGCACGCAGGGTGATCAGAAAGTCGGTGTGGTGCGTGGCGTCGTACGCCCGAATCGCATCGATGACGTCGAACTTGTCGAGATGCTTCTCGGCGATGTACTTACCGATCTCCAGTAGGTTGAGCTCGGTCCAATAGTCCTCGAACACAGCCGCTGCCGGGGCTCGAGGTGTCGGATTCTCTCGCGTGACCGACTGCTGGTGAATCAGGTACTGCAATGTGCGCACCGCCTCGGTGCGGGATCGAGGTAGCTCGCTGATCTGCGCGGCGATGCCGCCCACTGCCGCGACGACGGGATGCGCGCTGATCGTCGTCGCGTAGGAGCCGATGTCACGGATGACGCGACGGTGGGCTGCCCGGGGAGAGTCGCCCGCGCAGGGCAGCAGCGCATACACGACCGAGTCGATCAGGGCGCTGTACGCACTGCGGAACTGGACGTTGCACGTAACGGTCACGAGTTGCAGTAGCCGATGTTGCTCGCGCATGGCGTCGAGGCTGCCGGCGTTCGGGTGGGCGAGGGCGAACGCCGCGATGGCGAATCCGTCGGTGAACTCGAGACCGAGTTGCGCGGCAGCGAACGAGGCCTGGGCCGGATCGTCCATCAATGTCCGCATGAGGTCGGCGTTGCGTCGCTCGGTGAAGTCGGAAGCGGATCGGGCGTGGAGCATGTGCAGTCCGGCCAGTGGAGCCAGCCTGTCGAGCGCATCGAGGGCCGGTTGGCGGCGTTCACCTCCGGGATCGATGATCCAGATCGATCCGAGCAGTTCCCCGCCCGCCCGGACCGCGAGTGCCAGCCGGTCCGCGATCCCGCTGGGCGACTGCACGAACAGTGCAGCGGTGGAGGAGTAGACGACCTTGAAATCGGCGTCGAGGGCTGGGGGCGTCCGCTCCTGCAGGGTCAGAGTCGTCTCGCGCCGTAGGTCGTCGATCGGCTGGCCCGGCACCGTGGAGTATCCGAGGATGCGGCCCGAAGGATCGACGATGCTGGCGGCTCCATTGGCTATCGAGGCTACGGCGTTGGCGAAGGCGAACAGATCGCCCAGACGCACGCCCGATACCGAATCGACCGCAGCACCCGCGACCGCTGTGCGTGCCATCGCGATCAGTCGTGTCCAATCCGCGTCGTCTCCGACGACGAGCACGGGAACGTCGTGACGACTGGACGCGGCCCGCAGGTCCTCGATCGGTGTTCCTCGTGCTTTGACGATCACGGCGGCGGCCTCGCCGTCGGCGGCGTGGACGAGTACTCGCTCGAATCCGGCCGACCCGCAGGACACCCCCATCGCAAGGACGACGGTGTTTCTGACGTTCGCCTGGTCGTCGAGTGCGTCGTAGAGCTGCACGTCGGCGACGGGGCGGCGGAGGTTCTCTGCCGTCGGATTCGCGTGCAGTAGATCTTCCTGCACCAGGTCGGTCCAGACCGACAGCGCGATCGGCACAGGTGTCGCGTCTCCGTGCCGCGGCAACTCCTCCGATAAATGCATTTGGAAGATCTTACAAGCAGTAGTTCACAGCTTGGAAACTCCTCCATATCAACCAGGTGAGGTCTGGATCACTATTGGTTCCACCCCGCGCACCGGGTGTCAGCACCACTTCGAGGAGTCCCGATGAAACTCAGAGATATCAGGTCGTTAGTGAAGGTCGAGGGCCCCGCTCGGTCCGTGCCGCAGCGGCTTGCACGTCGATGCCACAGCATCGAAGACGTACGAAAGATGGCCGCCGCGCGTCTCCCGCTGAGCATCTTCGACTACATCGAGGGCGGCGGCGAAGACGAAGCGTCGGTCCGCCGCAATCGTTCCTCGTTCGACGACTGGTCGTTCGTGCCACGGTGGGGCGCGGTGGAGAACCTCGACCTGGCGTCGACTCTCCTGGGCACGCCGGTTGCCATGCCCTTGATGCTCTCTCCCACCGGGGGAACACGCCTCTTTCACCCGGAGGGCGAACTCGGTGCGGCGCGTGCTGCTCTCGCCGCGAATGTCCCGTACGGTCTGGCGCACCTGAGTACGACGCCGATGGAACTGGTCAGCACACAGACCCCGGGCCTTCGTCGCTGGTTCAACATCGAACCGATGGCGGACAAGGGCATGCTCCAGGCGATGCTCGACCGGACAGCGAACGCGGGATACGAGGCCCTGCTGGTCAACGTCGATTGCCGAGCGATCGGTCATCGCGAACGCGACTACCGCAACGGCTTCACGGCACCCCCGTCCCTGAAACCGCGGACGGTCATCGAAGGGGCACTACATCCCTTGTGGGCGTGGAGGTTTCTGCGCAACGACGCAATCGCCTTCCCCAATCTCGACGGGACCATCGCGGAGGGGCCGCTGGCGAGCACGCCGGATATGTGGCGAACCCTGCTGTCGGGTTCCTACGAGCCCACCGACTGGGACACCCTCTGCGACCTGCGCTCCCGATGGAGCGGTCCGATCGTGCTCAAGGGGTGCGTCAGCGCCGACGACGCGGCGATCGCCGCTGACATCGGGATCGACGCCATCCAGGTCAGCAACCACGGCGGCCGGCAACTCGATCACATGGCCTCCCCGCTGGACGTGCTGCCGGAGATCGTCGAACGCGTGAACGGTCGGGTCGAGCTCATCGTCGACGGCGGCATCCGCCGCGGCTCGGACGCGATCAAGGCGCTGGCGCTGGGGGCGAATGCGTGTGCGATCGGTCGCCCGTACCTGTACGGCCTCGCGGCGGCGGGCCAGGAGGGTGTCGCGCACGTGCTGCGGATCTTCGCGGCGGAGATGACCCGGACGATGATGCTGCTGGGGGTCTCGAGCATCAAGGAACTGCAGGACAACGGGCCGTCCCTCGTTCGGAACCGCCATGCCGCCTTCGCCCGCTCGACGCACGCGTCCACCGGACCGCACACGGCCACACCGAAGCAGAAGTCCTCGTCATGACGAGTCGTCCCGGAGGCTACTCTCACCGATTCCTGTGTGCCGGAGCACTCGCCGCCCTCCTCTTCTCCACGGTCGGTTGCGGCCGGCTCGAGGAATTTGCGGACCCGCCGGCCTCGGCTCCTGTCGAGGGCGACACCACGCCGTCACTCGCGGTGAACGAAGCGGCCGTCGCACTGCTGCCCGGCTCGGTGATCGCACGGCACACACTGCGGGTGGCGATCCCGACGAATGAACCTCCCACCCAGTTCTATTCGGAGGGCACACGATACATGACGGGCACGAACCCCGACATCGCGAGACTCATCGGAAAGGCCCTGAACGTGGACGTCGACATCAAGGTCGTCAATTTCGACTCCATCATTCCCGGGATCGCAGCCGGACGCTACGACATGACGGTGTCCTCGATGACGCCCACCACCAAGCGGATGGCGGCAATGGATTTCGTCGACTACATGCAGGTGGGAAACGCCATCGTCGTCGCGAAGGGAGGGGAGCCCGTCACGAAGGACACCCTCTGCGGCAAGAGGGTCGGCGTCCTGACGGGCTCGTATCAGCTCACCGTCAACATCCCGGCCTATGAGCAGGAGTGCGCGGCCGCCGGTAAGCCGCCGATCCTGACCGGCCAGTTCCAGGACACCCGGCAGGCGATTTCTGCGCTGACCAGTGGCCGGCAGGACGCCGTGCTGGCAGATTCCCCGATCCTCTCGTACGCCACGGCGAACAATCCCGCCCTCGAGTTGTCGGACACATTCGATTACACCCCCGTCGCCGTCGGCGTGACCAAGGAACCCGCACTCGTCGACGCCGTGTCCGCAGCACTCGACGCCGTCATCGCCAGCGATGCGTACAGGGAAGTCCTCGGAAAATACGGTTCGGAGTCCGCGATGATCACTCGAGCGCGCGTCAACGCGGCTCAATAAGGAGACCTACCATGCAGCAATTGGCCTCGCGAGACGCCTTCCCGCCTCCGTTCGCGGTATCGGCGCCCCCGGATGCGTCCATTCCGGTTGTGCCGCTCAAACATCCTGTGCGACAGACGTTCGGACTGGCACTGCTCATCGTCGCCGTGGCGGTGACGTGGAACGTCGCAACCAACGACCGATTCCATTGGACTGTCGTGTCGTCCTATCTCTTTGCCCCGGAGATACTTCGAGGCGTAGTTCTGACGATCATCCTGACGATCGTCTCGATGACCGCCGGGATTTCGCTCGGGACGCTCCTTGCCGTCATGCGACTGTCGGACAACCCGATCGTCAATGCGATCAGCCGGGGCTACATCTGGTTCTTCCGGGGAACTCCGCTCCTCGTCCAACTGATCTTCTGGTACAACATCGCAGCCCTGTATCCCACCATCTCGGTCGGAATTCCGTTCGGGGGACCCGAATTCATGATCGGTTCCGTCAATACGCTGATCACGCCACTCGGGGCCGCCCTCCTCGGGTTGTCTCTGAACGAAGCGGCCTACATGGCAGAGATCATCCGCGGTGGCATCGGATCGGTGGACAACGGCCAGTACGACGCGGCTCAGGCGCTGGGAATGAACAAGACTCAGCTGATGCGCCGGGTCATTCTTCCCCAGGCCATGCGTGTGGTGCTACCGCCGACGGGGAACCAGGTGATCTCGATGCTGAAAGGGACAACCCTCGTCAGCGTTCTGGCGATCTCCGACCTGCTGTACTCCGCGCAGATCATCTATTCGCTGAACTACCAGACGATTCCGCTGCTCATCGTCGCGAGCCTGTGGTATCTCCTGATGACCACCATCCTGAGCTTCTTCCAGGACAAGCTCGAGAAACACTACGCGCGCGGGTTCACCGCGTCGATAGCCCCCGCACGCCGTCGATTTGCACTGGGAAGGGCGAGATGAACACCGTCATGGTGAAAGCACAGGGCGTCCGGAAGCGATTCGGTGCCACCGAGATCCTCAAGGGCATCGGCCTCAGTGTCGAACGCGGCTCGGTGACCTGCCTCATCGGACCGTCCGGATCCGGGAAGACAACGTTCCTGCGCTGCATCAATCACCTCGAGAAGGTTGATGCGGGCCGCCTGTACGTGGATCAACAGTTGATCGGCTACTCGGAACGCAATGGCCGGCTTCACGAGATGAAGCCACGGCAGACGGCACGGTCCAGGCTGAATGCCGGGATGGTGTTTCAGCGCTTCAACCTGTTTCCGCACATGACCGTTCTCGAGAACATCGTCGAAGCCCCGATCCACGTTCTCGGCAGACCCCGCGACGAGGTGACAGCGGAGGCGCACGTGCTGCTCGATCGTGTCGGACTGGGCAACCGAGGTCAGGCATACCCGCGGGAGCTCTCCGGGGGACAGCAACAGCGGATCGCGATTGCCCGCGCACTGGCGATGAAGCCCAAGTTGCTGCTCTTCGACGAGCCGACCTCAGCGCTCGACCCGGAACTCGTCGGTGAGGTACTGGACGTGATGAAGTCCCTTGCGGAAGCCGGTATGACCATGGTCGTGGTCACTCACGAGCTGGGGTTCGCCCGCGAGGTCAGCGATCAGATCGTCTTCATGGACCAGGGTGTCGTCGTCGAGGCAGGCCCGCCGTCCGAGGTTCTGGGGAACCCGCAGCAGGAGAGGACCCGCGCGTTTCTCTCGAAGGTGCTGTGAGCACCTCACCCGCCCGCCCGAGATCGAGAACAACGAACATTCAGAACTGAGGGACCACATGAACAGGCAACAGGTCAGCACAGAACACGCACCCAGCCCTGCAGGGCACTACTCCCAGGCGATCCTTGCCGACGGGGTCCTGTACACGGCGGGCCAGACGCCCCACCACCCGGAGACGTGGGAACTCGTCGGCACCACCATCGAAGAACAAACGGAACAGGCGATGCGAAATCTGGCAGCCGTACTCGAATCGTGCGGCTCGGACTTCTCGCACGTGGTCAAAGCGACCGTCCACCTGCAGGATCCAGCGCGAGACTTCACCGGTTTCAACGAGACGTATCAGCAGTTCGTCTCGCACCCGTACCCGGCGCGGACCACCGTCGGATCGCATCTCGGTGACTTCCTGGTCGAAATCGACGTGGTCGCCCTGTGCCTCCGCTGACTGGGTCGATTGCACACTCCGACTGACGGAGTCGCTCGATTCGAAATCAAGACGATAGGGCCCCGCACGGCAGAGATCCTGTGGCATTCTCACGAGGTGCGACGGTGCAAGGTGAGAGTGGTGTGGCCGGTTCGCCGGCCGCGACCACGTCAGGGGAAACCGTTCATACTGAGTGTCGTTTAGTGCACTCTGCATGAGTGTCCGGGTTACCCCGGTCACGTTCACCACTCGGTGGTGTTCCCGCAGCGATACCGTCTGCCCGCCGGGCGGCGGGTCGTATGGTTGGTTTCTGTCGGGCTTCGTTTACGTCTCGTCCGCAACTCGCCGAAGACGCACCACCGTCAACAACCGCTGCGAGGGCAGCGAGGTTGAGGGCAGCGTTGTGATCACGATCCGCGCGGAATCCGCACGCATCGCAGGTGAACACCCGAACATTCAGAGGTAGCTTGGCTTTCACTACCTGACAGTTCGAGCAGGTCTTACTCGACGGACACCACCGATCCGCCACGTGCAGGCCGGTGCCGGTCCACTCGGTCTTGTACGTCAGTTGTCGCCGGATCTCGGCGAGCCCCGCATCCTGCAGAGCCCGGTTCAGCCCGCGTTTGTAGGCGCCACCGGAGCGGGTCATTCCGGCAATGTTGAGGTCTTCGACGACGACGGTGTCGAAGTCCCGCACCAGTCGGGTGGTGAGTTTGTGCAGGTGATCGCGGCGTCCGGCCGCGATGCGGGGGTGTACTGCCCGGATCTGGTCCTGGGTGCGTAGCCAACGCCTGGACGGCTGCCGGCCGGTGCGACGATCCGGGCCGACCCGGCGGCACGCACGGCGCTCGAGACGACGCAATCTCTTCGCGTGCTTGCGGGCATGTTTCGGGTTCTCGATCTTCTCACCGGTCGAGAGGACCGCGAGGTGCTTGACCCCCACATCCACCCCCACGACCGACCCAGGATCAGCGGCAGCGGGTGGGAGTGCCCTGACGGGGAGAGTGATTTCGACGGAGAAAGACACCTGCCACCGGCCCCGACGATACGACAGGGTCGCCGACCGGATCCGAGCCGACCCGGCGATCGCCTTGCGAGCCAGTTTGCGGGTCGATTCGCCCGTCCGGATCGCCCCGATCCGAGGCAACTGCACATGACGGCGGTCACCGCCGGCGGTGACCAACCCGAAACTGCCGGTGGTGAACCGGCAGGACAGCAACGCCCGTTTGCTTCGGAACCGCGGAAACCCCATCGAGCCTGTACGTTTTCCGGACCGGGCGTCGGACCAGTTCGATAGGGCGGCCGCGCAGTTCGCGAGTCCGGAACTGTAGGCCTCTTTCGAGTTCTCCGGCCACCACGGCTGCCCGGTCTCGGAGTTGATCGTGACGTCGTTTTTCACGGTGTTCCAGTGTTTGCGCAGACTGTACGCGGACCACGACATCGACGGGGTCAGCTCCGCGTCGGGAACACCATAGGAGCGTTCTGCGGTTCGTTGGTCGAGGTTCGCCTTGACCTGCGACAGCGCCCAGTTGTAGGCGAAACGCTGCGCCCCGCAATGCGACCGCAACGCCTCGATCTGCCCCGGGGTGGGATCGAGAACGTCCACGAAAGCACGGATCACCGATCGAGACGGGTCTGCAGCGTGGTCGAGCGCCGTGACCTCGTCACCGGGATCGGCGAGCAGCGCTGTGGGGGTCACGCCAAGTCCTCCGCAGCGGTCACGTCAGCTGCGGCACGGCGACATGCACCACGCCACCCACGCTGGCGAGCGCACAACGCGGTCATATCGCGCACCAGTTCATCGGCCCCCGTCGTCGTTGAAACACGAGCAGGATACGACAGTGCACCGACAGCACTGCCTCGACGAACCCGAACTCGAAACCGGCGAGGCGGTCCCGATGCTCGATGGGGCGATCGTCTACACACTCGGATCAGTTACCGGCCTGCGAAGCATGGTGCGTTTCCAGTTCAGGCCGGAACCGGTCTCGATGACCGTCTTCGACGCACTCAGACCACGTTCTTCGCGTTCGGTCGCCACATCTGCCCTGGTTTTCCAGGTCGGCTCTCATCAGGGGACGTCACCCGGCAATACACCACCACCGCACCCACAGGAAGCCGCAGACACGGTGCCGACCGCTCGGGTACCCCACCAGAATCGTGCCCGACGGCAACTGCCGAGCCTGGACCGGCAGCGCCCCTGCATGAACCGGCAGACCGCAATTCCGTGAATACGTCTACGGACGCATCGCCTGGGTCGGGGAATCCAACGCGAACAGGAGACGGTCGCTACACGCACTGGCCGCCCGGGTCGACTGGGCAGACCCGCGTCGCTGATCGGCCGCGCGGTCAGCCGCGGCCGATGTACGGCATGCCGGTGGCCATGATGGTCATCGTCGGCACGGTGACGTCCAAGGGGAGTTCGACCAGTCGGGTCACTGCGTCCGCGACGTACCGCGGGTCGAAGGTGGGTTCCGCTCGCATTGATCCGTCCGGTTGGCGGGCGGAGTGGCCGATGCCTTCGGTCATGGCGGTTGCGGCGTTCCCGATGTCGATCTGGGTGCAGCAGATGTCGTGGTCGCGTCCGTCGAGCGCGATCGACTTGGTCAACCCCGACACCCCGTGTTTGGTTGCCGTGTAGGCGACGCTCGCGGGTCGCGGCGTGTGGGCGGACAGTGAGCCGTTGTTGATGATGCGTCCGCCGCGCGGTGTCTGGGCTTTCATCATCCGCACGGCCTCCCGGGAGCAGAGGAAGACGCCGGTCAGATTTGTGGCGACTGTCCGGTCCCAGTCCGCCGGTTCGATTTCGTCCACCGCGCCGGAGGGGCCGAAGGTGCCGGCATTGTTGACGAGTACGTCGAGGCGGCCGAGACGTTCGGCCACGGCGGCGAAGAGGCTGTGCACCGACTGCGGCGACGAGACGTCGGCCGGCACCACGACTGCGTGTTCGTGACCGTGCGCTGTCTCGTCCAGCTTTTCCCGCGCCCGCCCAGTCAGCACCACGTGATGCCCGGCGTCGAGCAGTCCGGTCGCGATCGACCGCCCGATTCCCGAGCCGGCACCCGTCACCACGATCACCCGTTCCGTCACGTCCACTCCCTTGCATCACGTAGTTCCGAACAGCTGTCGGAGGCCCCCGAATTGTCGCCGATCGGCGGCGTCGTTGCGGCTGTTCACCCGTTCCGTTCGCGGGCGTCGACGAGAACGCGGGGAGATCTCAGGAATCACGGTGCGCCTAACACTGGAGTGGGGGACGGTGGTCGGCTTTCCTGTCCGGGTGACCATCGCAGACATCGCACCCCGCACGGCGCTGCAGCAGCGCTACTGGGACCCCGCCCTCACCGAACCCGCGCAGTGGAATCCGGTTCTGGAAGCCCTGCACTCGCACCGGTCGGTCCGCCGCTACCTGCCCGATCCGCTGACCGACGAGACACTCGACGTGCTCGTGTCGGCTGCGCAGTCGGCCGCCACGTCGTCGAACCTCCAGGCGTGGAGTGTCGTCGCGGTCCGCGACGCTGACAGCAAGGCTCGTCTGGCCGCACTGGCGGGCGACCAGGCCCACATCATCGAGGCCCCCGTCCTGCTGGTCTGGCTCGCCGACTTCGCCCGTGTCCGCCAGCTCGCCGGCGACCGCGGCGCGCCGATCGAGGGCGCCGACTATCTCGAGAGCAGCTATATCGGGTTCATCGATGCCGCCCTGGCGGCGCAGAACGCCGTGACCGCGGCGGAGTCGCTCGGGCTGGGAACGGTGTTCATCGGGGCGCTGCGCAACAAGCCCGAGGAAGTCGCGGCGGAACTCGGCCTGCCGCCCCACGTGTTCGCGGTGTTCGGGCTCGTCGTCGGGCAGCCGCATCCGGACGCCGACGCCCAGATCAAGCCGCGCCTGCCCCGAGCTGCGGTATTGCACCACGAGAAGTACGACCTGCCTGCCCAGCGCGACCACGTCGACGCCTACGAGGGGCGGATCGCTGCCTTCTACTCGGCGCAGCAGCTCGAACATTCCTGGATCGACAGGGTTCTGGACCGACTCGCGTCCGCGACACGGTTGAACGGGCGGGATCGGCTGAAGGAATCGCTCGTCCGTCTCGGGTTCCCCCTTCGCTAGAGGTGTGACGCGGCCACCGGTGCACGGTGGCCGTTCGAAGTCCGAAACCCGGTGAGTGGCTCTGCGGGACCACCCACCGGGTCTTCTGCCGCGGAGGCCCTTCGTGAGCGCTTCCACTGGAACTGACTTCATGGAGCGGATCCATAGGGGACGCCGTGGACAGTGCCCGGTTCGGTGACGTCGAACTGACCTATCAGCTGCGCGAGGGCGGTGAGCGCGTCGTGCTCGTACCCGCCAGTGCCTTCGTCTCGTGGTACGACCCACGCTCGTCGCGCTCCAGCTTGCGCTGGAGACGCCCGAGCGAGTCGGCTCGGTGGCACTGCTCGACCCGCTGCCCGTGGGATCAATTCAAAAGCTGGGTTCCGACGATCGTCGGCTTGCTGGGAGCACCGTCACGCGTCGTTATCGCCTCGACCGGCTTGACCACGATCGGCGGGATTCTGGCAGCAATCATCATCGGTCCCGCGGTGGACAAGACCAACCCGTTCCGCACTCTCGGCATTGTCTATCTCGGCGGTGCGGCCTTCGTCGCGGCATTGGGGTGGGTGATCGGTGGCGGCAGCACCTGGGCGCTTCTCGGAACTGCATTCCGGACGGGCACGTGTGTGACGGGCGGGCAGATGAGCGTCATCGCCCTGGCGACTGTGCTGTATCCACCCGGCAGGCGGTCCACCGGAGTCGGCTGGGCCCTCGGGATCGGGCGCCTCGGTGGAATCGCAGGCCCGTTGATCGTCGGGACTGCCCTCGGCGCCGGCTTCCTCCCACGCGACTTCTTCTTCGCGCTGGCGGTGGTTCTGGTCGTGGCGAGTATCAGCGTTCTGATGCTCGAACGACGCTCTCGCGCCTGAGACGTGCGTGAGCGGGAGCCAGAGAATTTCGATCGACAGCGGGAAGCCACCGGCGCTTCCCGTTCCGCTCAACGGACGAGTCTGGATCAGTGATCCGGGCGCTGCAGGACGGGCGCGCGTGTCGACAGATTCAGTATGTCGTGGGGGCCGTGGCCGGGAACGCTCGGCGATCTGCGCCCACGACATGCCCGTCGCGAGAGACTCGGTCACCGCCCTGGTGAGGAGAATCGCCGTACGCCGTTCCCGAGAAGGGCATCCGCCACGACGTACCTGTCCGGAGCCAGTCCACGACCGCTACCGTGCGAGAGGTGGAACTCATTCTCGCTGCCTCGGCCGAATTCGAGCGCGTGGTGCGCCAACTGCCGGTGGACTCATGGGACCTGCCCACGCCGTCACAGATTTCGGTGCGCGACCTGGTCGAGCACGTCGTGGTGGGAAACCGCTTCACTGCGCTCCTGCTTGCCGGCGTCGGTCGTGAGCAGGCCCGGAACATGCTCTCGGATGACCAGCTCGGAGTCGACCCGGTTGCCGCGGTGGCCGAATCGTCACGACACCAGGCCGAGGCCTTCGCCGCCGCACCACCGGAACAGCCGGTTCCCGGCCCGAACGGCGACGTCCCCGCCGAGGCGTTCCTACGCTTCCGGCTCGTCGACCTGGTGGTCCACGCGTGGGACCTCCTCCGCGCGGCGGGTCTCGATGAAACTCTTGATCCGCCTGTGGTCGCCGGGCTGTCGCGCGTGGTCGAACCATTTCTGGAGGACATGCTCGCCTTCGGTGCGTATGGCGAGGGCCCGAGTGGCACATTGCCTCCCGACGCTTCGCAGCAGGCCCGACTCCTCGACTGGTTCGGACGGCGGCCCTAGCGCAACGCCAAGCGATCGAGGGCCTCCCGCCGGGGATCCGCTTGCGGAACCGCCCGTCCCTCGGCGCGCTGTCGGCTACTCCAACGCGTCCCCGTCCTCATCGTCGATCTACACCGGGACCGCTGAGGGTCAGACCTGCAACTTCGGTGACGTCTTCGCCAACTACCCAGCGATCCTCGAACACCTTGCTCGTCAACGGCTCCTGCCGTGCTCCTTGTGTTCGACTCCGTGCCGCTCCACCTCGATCCCGTAGTAGGTGGATCCCCGACTGGCCGAAGAACCGGGTTCAGTCATGGCCGTTCTTGTTCCAGAGCTGATGGGTGAGACCGCTGGGTGAGGTGACGGTCTCGACGGTGAAGCGGTCTTCGATGCCGTTCAATCCCTCCCAGAGGGATACGCCGCGCCCGAGGGTGATGGGCACGATCACCAGGTGCATGAAGTCGATCAGGTCGGCTTGCAGAAACTGCCGCACGGTCGAGGGTCCTCCGCCGATACGGACGTCCTGGCCGTTCGCTGCTTCCTGGGCCATGCGCAGCACCTCACGGGGTGGCGCGTCGACGAAGTGGAAGCTGGTTCCGTTGGCAAAGTCGATGCTCGGGTGTGGGTAGTGGCTCATGACGAACACTGGTGTGTGAAATGGCGGTTCGTCGCCCCACCAGCCCCGCCACCCGTCGTCGGGCCAATCGCCGCTGTGGGGCCCGAACTTGCGGCGCCCCATGATCTCCGCGCCGATGCCCTGGCCCCACAGGCTGGTCACGGCGCGGTCCAGAGTGATCGGGGCGTCTACCCGGTCGACCCCGTGGATGACGCGTCCGTCGAACCAGTCGAATAGCCGTTGCGCACCGCCGATCGGGGCGTCGAACGTCACGTGCTCACCGGCGGCGTAGCCGTCGAGGGAGATGTTCATGTTGTGGATGCGGGTGCGGGGCATGGGCGCCTCCTCCAATGATCGGATGGACCGGGATACAAATAGACAGACCGGAAGAGATGGCTGGACTCATCGCGAACGTCGAAAATCGTGTTCCGTTGGCCGATCCGCTTCCGAATGGTGCAGTGCTGCCAAAGGCAGTAGTCCAGTCTGGCATTCCTGCACTCATGGATGACACCACTACGCACCAAACAGTCGCAGCCTAGTTCGACATCGACATCGACAGCGCTGATCGGGGCGATCGCCGCGGTTCGCGCAGTAGACTGACGGCCCCGACAAGGAGGACTCGATGCTGGTCTTCGGCGAGCCGTACGAGGCGAGTAACGGCACGGTGATCATTACTGTGTCGCGGACAGCTTGGGGTCGACGAGGTGAGCGTCCGGTCGGCATGTACACAGTCGGTGCGGAGGGTGCTACGTGGACGCCTGCCGTCGATGCGAGCTTGCACGCGTTGATCGGGGTCTGCACGGGTTTCGCGGCGGCCGTCATCGGCACGATCGCGGTGTTGCGGCGACCGCCATGGCCGGAGATGACCGAGCGGGTGATGACCGCGCTTGCTCAGGCGCGGATCGCCGAACGCCGACATAAGTAGGAAATCGATCCGCCGCCGGTAGGGAAACAGCCGTTGTCCCCGACCCTGGGCGGTGGGGTACACGAACAGCTGGTACTCGTCGCCCAGGCCTCAGACGATCAGGATGTGGGTCAGCGTGATGCTGCCCGTCTCAGCTGGTCGGGGCGGGCGGCGGGAGCGGCGCAAAGGAAGGCTCCTGCGGCAGCTGCTGGATGGGCGGTTGCGTGGTCGGGTCGTCTGACGGCGGAGGCGGAGGTGGCTGTGTGGTCGGGATGTCGGACGGCGGGGGCGGTTGCGTGGTCGGGTTGTCCGACGGAACAGGCAGGGGCGGCTGCGGAGGCGGGACCATCGTGATGGTGGGATCAGGGCTGGTGGGCGGCAACGTCTCGGGCGGGACCGTGAGCGTCGTCGTGGGTAGCGGCGGCAGTGACGTGGGCGGCAGTCCCGGAAGCTGCAAATCCGGCGGCAGGGTTCCCGGCAACGGCTCGATTCCCGGCGCCGTCGTGGAACCGGGTGTGGCCGGCAGTTCGATGGTCTGCGTCGGCGTGTCGGTGGTGGTGGTACCGGGCGTCGTCGTCGCAGGCGGCGTGGTGGGAGCGATCTTCTCGAGTTCCGCGGCGAGCTTCGCCCGCCACACGTCGAGTTCGTTGCGCATGTCGGCGTCGCGTACCCCGCCGGAACGGTCGGCGGCGCCCTCGAGCAGGTTCTTCGCCGCCTCCGCGTCGCCCGCGGCGATCAGCCGCTCGGCCTCCTGCAGCTGCGACGTGGTGTCGATCTGCGCGACGGTCGAATCGGCCTGCTGGCTGAACACGACCGACTTGACGCTCCACAGCGGATCGCCGGGTGCGGCGTTGTACGAGAAGATGGTGGCGCCACCCATGACGACCGCGATCGCGGCGGCAGCGCCTGCGATGGGTCGCAACAAGCGGAGCTTGCTGCGGGCAGCGCTGCGTGCGGAACGGGCGTCCGAGGCGTCGATCGCCGCGATCACGTCGTCCAGCAGCGGCCCGGTCGGCATCGGCGTCGCCACGATGTCGGCGCGCCAATTGGTCAGCAGAAGCGCGAGCTCGTACTGCTCCGGCGAATCCGTTGCGACGGGACCGCCGCCGGCGATCGCGTCGATCAAAGCGTCGTCGCGGCGCACTGCCGCGACGTCCACCGGTGCGTCGTCTCCTGGGAGATCGGCATCGGGATTGCCGTTGCGCTTGATGCCCCTAGCCAAACCTCTCACCTGCCCTCGTCAC
>NZ_JBLWIT010000135.1:0-169639 GCF_048381435.1 Rhodococcus mengyinensis
AACCAGTGGTACGTCGCAGCCTACGGCCGTGAGGTCGGACGCGAACTGTTCTCGCGCACCATCTGCGAGGAGCCGATCCTGTTCTGGCGGACCGAGGCCGGCGAGGCCGTTGCGATGAGCGACCGGTGCGTGCACCGCCGGTACCCGCTGTCCGAGGCACCGAGCCGGCTTGACGGCGACAAGGTGGTCTGCGGCTATCACGGTTTCACCTACGGCAGCGACGGTGGCTGCGTGTTCGTGCCCGGCCAGGCGCGCGTTCCCCGCACCGCCCGGCTGAAGTCGTACCAGGTGGTCGAGCAGGACTCGTTCGTGTGGGTCTGGATCGCCGACCCGCAGAACCCCCAGCAGGGCGACCCCGCCCGCATCCCCCGCGCACCGTGGATGGATTCCCCCGACTACACCGTGGTCAGCGGCATGGAACCGATCGACTGCAACTACGGCCTGCTCGTCGACAACCTGATGGACCTGTCGCACGAGACGTACCTGCACGGCGGTTACATCGGCACCCCCGAGGTAGCGGAAACCCCGATCACCACGGAGATCGACGAGGACCGAAACGTCATCTACGTGTCCCGGCACATGGACGACGCCGAGTGCCCGCCGTTCTACTCCAAGTCCACCGGCATCGAGGGACGCATCACCCGCTGGCAAGACATCGAGTACACGCCCCCGTGCCTGTACCTGCTGCACAGCCGCATCGCCCCGATCGGCGCACCGCTGCCCGGCGACGACGGCTCCGACCCGCACGCGTTCCACAGCGAGATCGTGTACGCGATCACCCCGTCGACGGAGAATTCCACCCTCGACTTCTGGGCCGTGGCCCGCGACTTCGCGGTCGGCGACGACGCCGTCACGACGTTCCTGGCCGAGAACAACCGGACCGTCGTGATGCAGGACGTCGTAGCGCTGAACATCCTGCAGAAGGCGCTCGACACGGAGAAGGACGGCTACCAGGAGCTGTCGATCAACATCGACGCCGGCGGCCTCGGCGCACGCCGGATCCTGAAGAAGCTGGTCGACGCGCCGCAGGCCGTGACCGCCACGGCAGCGACGGTGGGCTGAGCCGTGGAACCGACCAGGATGCTCCGCGGCGCCAACGTGATGCGCATCGTATGGCTTCCGGGCTCGGACCTGCTCGAGGGCGAGTGCCACTGCGGCGCCCGCCACGTCGCGGAAGAACCCGCCACCCTCTGGGAGTGGTTGCTCGCCCACCCCGAGGGACACCACCCCGTCGATCCGCCGGTGCCCGCCACGCCGCTGCCCGCGGCGCCGGAATCCGCTCCCGTTCCCGTCTGATCCCGGAGAGACCGTCATGCCTACCCCACCCGAACCCGTGCTCGAGCTGGAGCTGACCACCAAGACCACCGGCGCCGACGGCGTCGTCGTCCTGGAGTTCCGCGACCCTTCCGGAGCCGACCTGCCCGCGTGGACGCCGGGTGCACACATCGATCTGGTGCTGACGCCGGAGCTCACCCGCCAGTACTCGCTGTGCGGCGACCCGGCCGACACCGGGACGTGGCGCGTCGCCGTGCTGCGGGAGGCGATGGGGCGCGGCGGTTCGCAGTTCGTGCACGACAAGCTGAGCGAGGGCGACCGCGTCACGGTCCGGGGACCGCGGAACCATTTCGAGCTCGCGCCGTCACCGCGGTACGTGTTCGTCGCCGGCGGCATCGGGATCACGCCGATCCTCACCATGGCGCACGCTGCGGAGAACGCCGGCGCCGACTGGACCCTCGTATACGGCGGGCGAAGCCGCAGTTCGATGGCGTTCGCCGACGCACTCGCCGAGCGGTTCGGCGACCGGGTGGTGGTGCACCCCGAGGACGAGCACGGCCTCATCGACCTACCGGGGCTGCTCGGCGACGTCCGGGACAACACCCTCGTGTACTGCTGCGGGCCGGCGCCGCTGCTCGACGCCGTCACCGGTCACTGCGACAGCTGGCCGTCCGGCGCGCTGCACATCGAGCGATTCGCGGCCAAGGATCTCGAGGAGCCGGTCCGCGCCGAGGGATTCGAGGTGGAGCTGACGCTGAGCGGCAAGACCGTCACCGTCGCCCCCGAGCAGTCGATCCTGCAGGCCGTCACCGCCGCCGGCGTCCAGGTCCTGTCGTCCTGCGAGGAAGGGACCTGCGGAACCTGCGAGACAGCAGTGCTCGGCGGTACTGTCGATCACCGGGATTCCCTGCTCACCGCGGACGAGCAGGCCGAGGGCGACACCATGATGATCTGCGTTTCGCGTGCGAGCTGTCCACGCCTGACGCTGGAACTGTGAGACGGAGAACGAGCAATGGCGATCACCGGATCGGTGACCATTCGCTCGTTGCGGCTCCTCGAGCTCTTCACCCCGTCCACGCCGCGGCTGACCCTCAGCGATCTGTCGCGGAAGTCCGGATACCCGCTGAGCACCGTGCACCGGCTGACCAGCGACCTCATCGAATGGGGCGCCCTCGAACGTGACAGCAGCGGCCGCTTCACGGTCGGGCTCAAGCTGTGGGAGATCGCGTCGCTCGCCCCGCGCGGCACGATGCTCCGCGAACTGGCGATGCCGGTGATGGAGGACCTGTCGCAGATCACGCGGGAGAACGTCCAGCTCGGCATCGCCGAGGGCACCGAGGTCGTGTTCGTCGAACGCATCGCCGGACAGAAGGCCGTGCCCGTCCAGACCCGCGTCGGCGGCAGGTTCCCGCTGACGGCGTCCGGTATCGGCCTCGCCCTGCTCGCATACATGCCCGCCGACGTGCAGGAGCAGGTGCTGAGCGGGCCGATCGAGAAGTTCACCGAACGGACCGTCACCGACCCCGTCGTCCTGCGGCGGACGCTCGCCGAGATCCGCCGATCCGAGGTCGCGATCAGTGATCGTCAGGTGACCATGGACGCGGTCTCCGTCGCGGCACCGATCTTCGAGCGTCCCGGAGCGGCGGTCGCGGCCGTGTCGCTGGTGGTGCCGGCGGAGAACGCGTCACTGAACGCACTGGTCCCGCTGGTGCGTGCGGCCGGCCGGACGATCAGCCGCGCGCTGCGCCCTCGTCAACCGTCGTAGCCGGCCGGGTGCGACGCTCCCAGGCCCCCGGATCGGACGTCAGCGTGGTGAGGAAACCCGGCAGCTGCCCGTTCGCCACGTCCGCGAGGCTCACGTTCTCGAGAACGGCCCGCAGGTTCACCCGCACGGCGATCCACACGTCCTGCAGTTTGGCGGCCGGCCCGCAGTAGTCGACGTCCTCGGGGCGCTCCCCCCGCACCGAGGCGAGCGGACCCTCGACGGTCCGGATGACGTCGGCGATCGTGATGTCGTCGGCGGGCCGGGCCAGCCAGTAGCCGCCGTCGGGTCCGCGTCTGCTGTTGACCAGTCCCCCGCGCCGAAGGTCGGCGAGGACGGCCTCGAGGAACTTGTGCGGAATGGTCTGCGACTGTGCCAGGAACTCGGCCTTGGACGGGGACGGCCCGGCAGCGGCCAGTTCGATCAGCGTCCGCACGGCGTAGTCCACCTTTGCGGTGATGTGCACACCGAATTCCTACCATCCAAGTATGAAAACGGGCAACTCACGCTTCGCCGCGCGAACCCAGGACGTCCAGGTAGTGCGGGTTGTACATGACGCCGAGGATGTTGCCGAACGGGTCCACGACCGAGGCGGTGACGAATCCCGACTCACGTTCGGTGCGCGGCTCGTGCTCTTTCGCCCCCATCGACAGCAGCCTCTCGACGGCGGCGGTCACGTCGTCGACGTGCCAGAACACCACCACGCCGGACGGGCTGTCCGCTGCTGCGTGCGGGGCGTATCGGCGGTCGATGATGCCGAGCTCGTGCTGGTAGTCGCCGATCCGGTACTCGATGTACGCCGGGTTCTCGGAGTTGGGGCGTTGGAAGTAGGGGGCGATACCGAGCAGCGCGCTGTACCAATCGCGGGCCGCCGCGATGTCGTCGGCGAAGAGGCTGACGGTGGTGAGTCCTCGCAACATGATGAATCCCTTCGACTGATCCGGTTCTTGCTGACGGAATTCATTCTCCGCGGCAAAGTGCGCATCCAATGAGCACTTTGTTTGCCTCTTCAGACCGGGGCGAATAGTGATGCGTGTCACTCCGAGGTACATTGAACTGGACGATCGTCTTGTGTGGAGGAAGCAGCATGTGGGAGACCGTGACGTCGGCGTGGAATTCGGCGCTGCTGACGCCCCTGCACGAGCCGGTGACGCTGGCCATCCCGGCGTTCGTACTGTTCCTCGCCATCGAATGGATCGCAGCCCGGCACCTCGAGGACGCGACATTCGACCCCGACGGACGGTCCCGCCCGGTGCGCGGCGGTTACGAGCGCCGCGACGCGCGGGCGAGCGTGTCGATGGGCGCCGTGTCCATCCTGACGACCACGTTCTGGAAGCTACTGGCCCTGATCGGGTACTCCGCCATCTGGGTGTACCTCGCGCCGTGGCACCTACCCGCGGACGCCTGGTACACCTGGGTGATCCTCATCCTCGGCGTCGACGCGCTGTTCTACGCGTATCACCGGATGGCGCACCGCATCCGCCTGATCTGGGCCACCCACCAGGCGCACCATTCGAGTGAGTACTTCAACTTCTCCACCGCGCTCCGCCAGAAGTGGAACAACAGCGCCGAAATCCTGATGTGGATTCCGTTGCCGCTGATCGGCATTCCGCCGTGGATGGTGTTCATCGGATTCTCCGTGAACCTCGTCTACCAGTTCTTCGTCCACACCGAGCGCATCGACAAGCTGCCCCGGCCCGTCGAGTTCGTGTTCAACACTCCCTCGCACCACCGCGTTCACCACGGCTGCGACCCCGAATACCTCGACCGCAACTACGCAGGCATCCTCATCGTGTGGGACCGGATGTTCGGCACGTTCCAACCCGAAACCCACCGCCCCACCTACGGACTCACGAAACCGGTGGGCACCTACAACATCTGGAAGCTGCAGACCCGCGAATACGGTGCCATCGTCCGGGACTGGCGCCGGGCGTCGTCGTGGCGCGACAAGCTGGGCTACGTGTTCGGGCCGCCCGGGTGGGCGCCGTCAGGAACGCGCGAAGCTGACCAGGAAGTCGACCGTGCCGTTGCCGTCCACGGTCACGAAGCCCAGTGACGGCGGCGTCACACCGAAGTCCGTCCAGGTGACCGGGATGCTGCCCGAGGCGATGAGGTCGTCGCCGGAACGCAGCACGTCGATGTCGACGGTCACCGGACGCGACTGCCCCTTGAGGGTCAGCGTTCCCTGGGCCGTGACCGTTCCCACGGAACCGTCCGCAGGCAGCCCCGACAGATCGACCGGGGAATCGACGGTGAACGTGGCGGTCGGGAACGTGCCGGTGTCCATGACGTTGCCGCGGAACTGGTTGTCGCGGCGGGACTGATCGGTCGCGATGGTCGCCACCTGCACGGTCACCTCGCCCGCGGTGAGTTTCTCACCCTCGACGGTCGCGTTGCCCGTCACGTCGCCAGTCGACCCGACCACCGTGACGCTCGCGCCGTTGAGGATCTCGTGGACGGTGTACCCCGACGCCGTCTGATTGGAACCCTGCCCCGGCGTGACGGCCCACTGCCCGTCGACCACTCCGGTGGCCGCCTCCGCGCCCTCGGTCGACACCGAGGCCGCCGGTGCGTCGTCCTCTGCGATGAATTGGCCGTAGAACCACGGGCCCACCAGCACCGCGATCACGACGATGACGACTGCGCCGACCAACCACCACAGCTTTTTCATGAGATCAGGCTAGTTGCAGCTTCAATGGATGTCACTCGGTACGACCTGGGAGAGGGCTGTGAACGTCGGTCACGGGACGATGGAATCGATGTAGCCGCCGTCGACCCGCACCGCGGCGCCGGTGGTCGCCGACGCCTGCGCCGAACTGAGGTACACGACCATGTTCGCGATCTCCTCCGGCTCGATGAGGCGCTGCAGCAACGACTGCGGCCGGTACTTCCTCATGAACTCGCGCTGCGCCTCGTCCCACGGCAGGTCCGTGTCGACCAGGCTGTAGACGAAATCCTCCACGCCGCCGGTGTGGGTGGGGCCGGCCAGCACCGAATTGACCGTGACCCCCGTCCCCGCCGCCTCTTTCGCGAAGCCCCGCGAGACCGCCAGCAGCGCCGTCTTCGACATCCCGTAGTGGATCATCTCGGCGGGAATGACGATCGCGGAGTCACTGGCGATGTCGAAGACCCGGCCCCAGGACCGTTCGACCATGCCGGGCAGGACCAGGCGGGTCAGCCGGATCGCCGACAGCACGTTCACCTCGAAGTAACGCCGCCACTCGGCGTCGTCGATTTCCAGGGCCGGCTGGGAGCCGAAGATCCCGAGATTGTTGACGAGGATGTCGACGCCCGGAACGATCTCCAGGACCCGCCGCGCGCCCTCGTCCGTCGTGACGTCGGCGGCCGCCGGAACGAATTCGCCGTCCGGGACCTCGGCCCGCAGTCGTTCGATCGCCTCGCCCACGGTTTTCTCGGTGCGGCCGTTGATCGCCACCCGCGCGCCGGAGCGGGCGAGGCCCGCTGCGATCGCGGCGCCGATGCCCTGCGTCGATCCGGTGACCAGCGCCGTTCTGCCCGTCGAGTCGATGCGCATGTCGCCTGCCCCTTCCCTCCAGGACACGCTAACGAATATCCCCGGCCCGGATACACAAAAAAGCTCCCCACCTGCGTGTGCAGGTGGGGAGCCTTGGCGGTGGCGGAGGGATTTGAACCCTCGGACGGGGGTTACCCGTCACACGCTTTCGAGGCGTGCTCCTTAGGCCGCTCGGACACGCCACCGCCGGTGACTTTACCGGATGTGACGCCCGAGCCCGAAATCGCCAGGTGAAGCCGTTTAACTCAGCTTGTCCTTGAGGTTCTTGGCGGCGTCCTTGACCTTCTCGCCGGCGTCCTTCACCGCCGAGGACGCCTGGTCGGCCTTGCCCTCGTCGCGCAGGTCCGGATCGCCAGTGGCTTTGCCGGTGGCTTCCTTCGCCTGGCCCTTGAGGTCTTCCGCCTTGTTCGAAGCTTTGTCTGCGATTCCCACGAGATACCTCCGTGAATCCGATTTCGAACCCGGGGACGGGTCCGGCGGCGCCTCGTCGGCGCCTGTCTCCAGAGAAGCACGGGTCATGCGGACCCGGCCACATAGTGTCGAGTACCCCACGAAAGAGTTTGAAACCGGTCAGCGCCGTTCACGGAAGAAGTCTTCGAGGATGCCGGCGCATTCGTCCTCGAGAATACCGCCCCTGACCTGCGGTCGGTGGGTGAGACGGCGGTCGCGGACCACATCCCACAGTGAGCCGACGGCACCGGTCTTCGGCTCCCATGCCCCGAACACGACCCGGGAGATCCGGGCCAGGACGAGCGCACCCGCGCACATGGTGCACGGCTCCAGCGTCACCGCGAGCGTCGCCCCCTCGAGGCGCCACCCGTCGCCGTACACCCGCGCTGCGGCCCGCAACGCGATGATCTCCGCGTGCGCCGTCGGATCCGACATCGCCTCCCGCGAGTTCACGGCCCGCGACACCTCCACACCGTCGGCGTCGAACACCGCCGCACCCACGGGCACGTCGGCGTCGGTGGCGGCCCGGGCCGCCTCGATCGCCGCGCGGATCATCCGCTCGTCGTCCTGAAGAGTCACGGCGCGTGGAACTACCGGGGAAGCTTGTCGAGAACCCCGGCCAGCTCCGTGGTGAACCCGAGCCGCTGCGCGATCATCCCGAGCTGCTCGTCGGGATACAGGTCCGTCTCGGACGTGATGACAGCCAGAACGGGTTCGGGCAGACCGAGGTCGGCGAGCAGCGACAGGTCGCCTTCCTCCCACGGCTCGATGTCGTCGAGTTCGTCCGGGTCGATGTCCGGGACCTCGACGTTGAGCGCCTCGAGGACGTCGGCGGCGATGTCGTAGTCGATGGCCGCGGTGGCGTCGGACAGCAGCAGACGCGTTCCCGACGGCGCAGGCCGGAGCACGACGAAGAATTCGTCGTCCACGTCCAGCAGACCGAAGAACGCGCCCGCGCTACGGAGGGCCCGAAGCTCCTCCTCCGCGACGCTGAGACTGGTCAGAGCAGCCGAAGTGAGGGCCTTGACCTTCCACCGGCCGTCCTCGTGTACTACCGCGACACCGAAGCCCTCCAGATCCTCTGCCCGATCCGAGGAGGCGCTGTTGTTTTCCGCGCGCTGTGCACCCATGAGCGCAACGGTAGCCCGCGGGGTGCCGGTAAATGAAGTCCGCACTCGAATGTGCCAACCTGTTCGGGTGTCTGATACCCCTTCCGCACCTCCGGTGTGCGTGCTCGGCCTGGGCTTGATCGGCGGTTCACTGCTGCGTGCGGCGGTCCGGGCCGGCCGCGAAGCGTGGGGTCACAACCGATCCGCGCCGTCCGTCGACGCCGCCCGGGCGGACGGTTTCGACGCCGACACCGATCTGGTCGCGGTGCTCCAGCGCGCGTCGGCCGAGTCGGCGCTGATCGTGATCGCGGTCCCCGTGCCCGCCGTCGCCGCCACCCTCACCGCGATCGCCCTGTACGCCCCGAACTGCTCGATCACCGACGTCGTCAGCGTCAAGGCGGAGGTCGCGGCGGCGGCAGCCCGTCAGGGACTCGCCGACCGCTACGTGGGCGGTCACCCGATGGCGGGAACGTCGGCGTCCGGGTGGAGCGTCGGCAGCGCCGACCTGTTCCGGGAGGCCGTATGGGTGGTCGGCACCGACGACGGCGTCGACCCCGCCATCTGGACACAGGTCGCGCAACTCGCGTTGGACTGCGGTTCCGTCGTCGTGCCCGCCGAGTCCGCCGAACACGACCGGGCGGTCGCACGCATCTCGCACCTGCCGCACCTACTGGCCGAAACCCTCGCGATCACCGGTGCCCGCGGCGGACCGCTCGCCCTGGGTCTGGCGGCCGGCTCGTTCCGCGACGGCACCCGCGTGGCCGGCAGCGCTCCCGGACTCGTCCGGGCCATGTGCGAAGGCAACCGGGACGCCCTGCTGATCGCCCTGGACGAGGCGCTGGTACTGCTGCAGGACGCGCGGACCGAACTGGCGGAACAGTCGTCGACGGCGACGCTCGTCGAGGCCGGCCACACCGCTCGCCTGACGTACGACAACCAGGAGACGTGGGAGATCACCGGCATCGTTCCCGGCCGCGAAGGCTGGATCGACGACTTGCGTGATGCGGGTCGGCGGGGAGGGCGGCTCCGCCGCCTGTGAGCCTTTCTGGTTGCCGGAGCTACCAAAAAGGCGCACGGGCGCGGAGCGCCTAGATCCGTTCGGCCAGGCCCGGGTAGTCGATGATGAACCCGTCGCGGTCGACGGTCACCGAGGAACTCGACACCGGCGACAGCACGTGGATGCCGTCCGGACCGCTGCTGTAGGTGAGGATCGCGCCCTCGACCCGCAGGTCCAGGAGGTTCACGTAGACGACGGGGACCTCGACGTCCTCGGATCCGAGGTGCAGTCCGTACCGCCGGATGGGCAGGGCGTTGAAGAACGGGCTGAGCACCATGTCGACGTCGAGGGCGCCGTCGAACGTGGACCGCTGGTGGTTGGCGCCGTGCTCCACCATCCACGTGCCCTCTTCGTCGCGGCTGATCGACATCTGCCGTTCACCGGCCGCGACGGACGTCCGCAGCGACAGCCGGCGGGTGACGCCGCTTTCGTCGGTGACGAGGTCGTAGGACGCGCTGAACGCCGGATGCTCGGGGCACTCGCCGCCGATGATCCGGCCTGCTGCCTTGATGCGGTCGCCGTTGAGCTGGACGCGCACCGATTCCATTCGGGGTGCGTTGTCCGCCCGCCACGTCAGTACTGCGGGCCAGGTCGAGGCACCGGAGGCTTGGATGCTCACCTGTCTACGGTAAGCGACGACGGCTCCCGGGGTGGCAACGGGCCGAGTTTCGTTGCAGCAGAGTTGTCGAGAGCCAATGCCCGGGCTCGTTCCGTGACCGCGATGCGCGACGAGAAGACGACGAGGGCGCCGAGTCCGACCGCCACGTTCAGCAATGCCCCGAACTCCTGGGCGACGAAGTCGAACACCTCGGTGAGCAACACCGTGACCAGGGCCGCGGCCCGCAGGAACTGCAACGGCCACAGCTTCCCGTTCCGCAGTCGCACGATCGCCGACCAGCACAGGACGAACGCGATCGCGGACCCGGTGAGCTGGCCGACCGTCGTGATGTCCGTTCCTTCGTCGCCGCGGAGGTCCTCGTCGAGCGTGACCACGGCGCTGAGCAGTCCCAGGGTGGAGAACAGGGTGAGGAGTACGGCCGCGGTCCACAGCATGCCGGGCCCCTTGGCGAAGGCGGGGGTAGCGCGCCGGGCCAGCTCCCGGGCCGTGGGCACGGTCCGGCCGTTCCGGTCCGGGCAGTGGGCGAGCAGATCCCGAACCGATGCCAGCGTCGCCTCGTCCGCGCCGGCGGCGGCCGCCCGGCGCAGTTGCGCCAGCGCCTGCTCCCGGCGCACGCGGTCCAGACCACGGTCCAGGCCGCCGAGCGCGATGGCGGCGGCGTTGGCGACGTCCTCCGTCGGGGTCGGCGGCCGGACGTCGTGCAGCGACCGGTTGACCAGCAGCAACACGACGACCACCACGTACATGATCGCGACGGACGGCCGGTAGAAGTAGTCGTTGGTCTTGGTGACGAACTTGCCGATCTCGTCGAGGAACAACCCGAACCCGATGCCGCCGATCACCACGCCCAGGACGCGCGGTTTCATCCCGAGGAACGAGAACACGGTCACCAGGGCCACGACCATGCCGAGCCCGCCCCACAGGACGTGCGCGATGTGCAGCGACGAACCCCCGACCTGCGGGTAACCGGTGAGGTGCAGGTAGGCGCGGGTGAGCAGGATCGTGACGATCCCGATGATGACGAACGCTTCGACGAGGCCGCTTCCCTGGGCGTCGCGCAGGAGGTGCGACCGGTTCCGGAAACCCGAGATCATGGCGCCTCCCTGTGCTCCCACCTACACGAAGTCTATGTGGCTTCGCCACCCGTGAGTACTTATTAACCCCCCGCGGTTAACAAGTACTCACGGGTCGTTGGTCAAAGCAGGCACAGATCTCGAGTAACGTTCTCGGGTGACTGGTTCGTGAGGAAGGGTGCCGTGACGTCAACCGGGAGCATGGTGGGCCTGTTCGCCGGTATCGGCGGGCTCGAGTTGGGTCTGAGAGAGCACGGCTGGAACACCGAACTGCTCTGTGAGATCGACCCGGGCGCCCAGGCGGTTCTGCGTACCCGATTCACGGACGTCCCTGTGCATTCCGACGTCACCAAGCTGCGTTCCCTCCCCCAGGACATCGAACTCGTCGCCGCCGGTTTCCCGTGCCAGGACCTCTCGCAGGCCGGCCGGACCGCCGGCATCACGGGTTCGCGTTCCGGCCTCGTCGACGAGGTGTTCCGGTTGGTGAAGCGGAAGAAGGGTCCGCGCTGGCTCCTGATCGAGAACGTGCCGTTCATGCTGCAGCTGGGGCGCGGGGCGGCTATGAGGCATATCACGGACGCCCTCGAGGACCTCGGCTACACGTGGGCGTACCGGGTGGTCGATGCGCGCGCGTTCGGACTCCCCCAGCGCCGTCAGCGGGTCCTGATGCTCGCCTCGCGCACCGAGGACCCCCGCGCGGTGCTGTTCGGTGAGGACGCCGGAGAACGCCCCGTCGACGACCATGCCGACTTCCCGTGCGGTTTCTATTGGACCGAGGGCACCCGCGGTCTCGGGTGGGCGGTCAACGCGGTCCCCACGCTGAAGGGCGGTTCGTCCGTCGGTATCGCGAGCCCGCCCGCCGTGCGACTGCCGTCTGGCGAGATCGTGACGCCCGGACTCGTGGACGCCGAACGCCTGCAGGGCTTCGACCCCGACTGGACGGCGCCCGCCGCGCTGGTCCCCGGGCTGCGGAACAGTCATCGGTGGAAGCTCGTCGGCAACGCGGTGAGTGTGCGGATGGCGTCGTGGGTCGGTCGGCGTCTGCTCGAGCCGGCGGACTACGAGCGGGGTATCGAGACGCCGATGAAGCCCGGCGACGCGTGGCCGGTGGCAGCGTGGGGTAGCAATCGTCAGGCGTTCCGGGTGCACACCTCGACGTGGCCGGTGCAGGAGCCGTACGAGGATCTCAGCGGATTCCTGGAGGACACCCGGCTGCTGTCGGCCCGCGCGACCGCCGGCTTCCTGAAGCGGGCGCGGATGGGCAATCTGCGTTTCGTTCCCGGGTTCATCGACGACGTCGAGAGCCACCTCGACCGCATGGGCGGCTTCCCCGAGGCCGCCGCGTAGCGGACGGACCCGCGATGCCCGCCACCGATCCCGCGACCAGCGCCCGGATGCGGGCGCAGCGGCGCCGCGACACCGCACCCGAACTCGCACTCCGCCGGGAACTGCACCGGCGTGGGGTCCGGTACTACGTGGACCGGGCGCCGATGAAGGGCGTCCGGCGGCGCGCCGACCTGGTGTTTCCGCGGCGGAAGGTGGCCGTGTACGTGGACGGGTGCTTCTGGCACAGCTGCCCGCAGCACGCCACGTTCCCGAAGAACAACGCGCAGTGGTGGGCCGAGAAACTCGCCGGGAACGTCACCCGCGATCGTGACACCGACACGAGGCTGACCGACGCCGGGTGGACGGTGGTGCGGGTCTGGGAGCACGAGAATCCGGTGGTCGCGGCGAACAGGGTCCAGGAAGCCCTGGACGGCGCGTGACCCGCTTCGCCGGCGGCGGCGGTCGAGGTGTTGAATTTTCCACCCCTAGGGGTCTGGTCGCCGACGACGGATCGGTGCAGGATGGTCTCAACAGCAACCATTCGGACCCCCTTCGGAGGAGCATGATGATCCGCCGAATCGTCGCGGCGGCCTCCATTGCCTTTGCAGCAGCGGCCGTCCCACTCGTCGGTCCGGCACCCTTTGCGGTGGCTGCACCAGGCGACACCTACATCAGCAATCCCCCAGCCAACCCGACGGACCAGAGTTTCTGCGACGACCAGGCCGCCCTCGCGAACAACCTTGCCTCGAAGGGCGACTACGCGCGTGCCGACGGGGTCGTGTCGGCGGCGAACATGAGCGGTTGCCGCATCTACACGTTCTCCAGCCCGTAATCGGTTGCCGCTCCGGCAACGGGATTCCCTGTTCGGCGGGCCCGGCGGCCACAGTGGGAGCATGACCCAACCCGCACCTCGTCGAGCAGGTCGCGGACGTGGCCCCGGGCAGCGCCCTGGACGTGGGCAGCGGCGAGGGCGCCGACGCGATCTGGCTGGCGGCCCGCGGATGGAACGTCACCGGAGTGGACGTGTCCACGGTGGCGGTGGAACGTGCCGCCGACCGGGCCGCCGCGGCCGGCGCCGACATCGCGGACCGGACGACGTGGGAGCAGGCCGACATCCTGGAGTGGGAGCCGCCGACCCACCGATTCGACCTGGTGTCGGCACATTTCATGCACCTGCCTGGGCCTGCCCGCGAGACCCTGCACCGTCGCCTCGCCGGAGCGGTCCGACGAGGCGGGCGACTTCTCGTCGTCGGACATCACCCTTCCGATCCGGAGACGTCCGTCGGGCGGCCCAATGTTCCCGACATGCTGTTCGCACCGGAACAGGTCGCTGCCGTGCTGGACCCCGCGGAGTGGGACATCCTGGTGTCGGCGGCACCCTCGCGTGAGGCGCACGACCCCGAGGGACAACCCGTCACCGTTCACGACACCGTTCTGCACGCAGTTCGCCGGGCCTGACGACGGTTTACCTTGGCGGGGAGCGGAACGGGATCAACCACGCCGGCGCTCAGCGGAACTCGTCGACGTGCTCCGACGCCCACTGCGCGAAGGGGGTCGCGGGGCGTCCGGTGAGTTGTTCGACGAGCCGGTTCGCCTGCTGGGGAGCGTCGACCAGGCTCGCCATCCCTTCCAGGTACCAGCGTGCGTACTCCCCCATCGCCGGCGTCAGGACGTCGACGGCCTCGTCCAGCGGCACCTGCCGGTACTCGATGTTCCGGCCGAGGGCGGCGCCGAGTTGTCGGACGATCTCGGCGCGGGTGATCGTCTCGGGGCCGGTGAGTTCGTACGACGCGCCGACGTGCCCGGACTCGAGGAGAGCGACGGCCGCGACCTCGGCGATGTCGTTCATGGCGATCGGCGCGTTCGCCGCCGTCGGGTACGGCTCACGCACGGTGTCTCCTGCGGCGATCTGCGGTGCCAGGATTCCCGCGTTTTCCATGAACTCGCCGGGCCACAGGTGCGTCCACTCGATGCCGGACGCCTCGACGGCCCGTGCGACGTCACCCCAATGGCCGTCGTGGGGACCGGACAGGTCGACGACGTGCCGGACCCCGGCCTGCTTCGCCAGGGCGAGCGCGTCCGGGGCGGTGTCGGGAGTCGGTGCGAGGTAGAGGGAATCGACGCCCTCGAACGCCGCGGGCAGGCTGTCGAGTCTGCGGAGGTATCCCTCGACGACGGTGACCGAGCCCGGAAGTTGCGCCTTGTCAGGATGATTCGTGAGGGCCCGGACGTCCGTCGCACCCCGCGCGAGCAGGTGGTCGACGAGCATTCTGCCGATGTTCCCGGTTGCCCCCGTCACGAGAATCGTCATGCCCAGCACGCTACCGCCGCGGGAGGGCATGTGAGTGGCAAAGTGTGCTCGCGCACGCTTTGCCACTCACATGGGGTCAGCTGGTCGGCGGGGCGGAGGTCGAGGATGTCGCCGGGGCCTCCGAGGGCGTCGGCGTGGCCGGGGTCGACGCGTCCGGATTCTGCACGCCGGCGCTGAGCTTGTAGATGTGTTCCGGCGAGATGATCTCCGTGACGGCCCCCGCCAGCGCGGTGCTCGGTTCGCTGCCCTGGTAGGGGACGTCGGTGTTGATCATGATCGCGAGGGTGGTCTCCTGCTCCGGAAGGTAGACGCAGACCGTCTGATACCCGGGGAGGCTGCCGTTGTGCCCGATCCAGCCGGCGACGTCGAAGATGCCCAGCCCGTAGCCGACGTCCGATGCCAGACCCGGCGCGTTGACCGTCTCGAGCCGTTGCGCCTGTGTGGCCGGCTGCAGCAGTGTGCCGGTGGCCAGCGCGGGCGCCCAGATGTGCAGGTCGTCGAGGGTTGAGATCATCGCGCCCGCCGCCCATCCCCAGGACGGATTCCAGTCGGTGGCCACGGCTTCCTTGTCGTCCAAGGTCTGCTCGGTGTAGCCCTGCGCGTGCGGTTCGGGGAACGCGTTGGTGGTCGGGAAGCTCGTGTCCGCCATCTTCAGCGGCTGGACGATCTTCTGCGTCACGTACTCCGGGAGCGGCAGTCCGCTGACCTTCTCGATGACAAGTCCCAGCAGGGTCGTGTTCGTGTTGGAGTACTCGAATCCCTGCCCGGGTGGGAACGTCGCGGGCTGTGCAAACGCGTACCCCAGCAGTTGTTGCGGGGTGAACGCGGCCTGCGGGTCGCTGAGCAACGCCTTCTGGAAGTCCTCGTTCGCGGAGTAGTTCGCCAGCCCGCTCTGCATCCGGGCAAGTTCGCGCAGTGTGATCTGATCACCCAGCGGCACACCCTCCACGTACTTCGAGATGGGGTCGTCGAGCGCGACCTTGTCTTCGTCGACCAGCTGCAGCACACCCGTGACCGTGAACGTCTTTGTCACACTGCCGATTCGGTGGAAGAAATCGGTCTCCATCGGCGCGCCCGTCGTCTTGTCGGCGACGCCGAACGCCTTCACGTAGTTGCCGTCGGGCCCCCACACGCCCACAATCGCGCCGGGAATCGCCGCCATCGACATCGCCTTCTCGATCGCCTCGTCGAGTCGGTCCGCGACACCGGGGTCGATCTGCGCGTCGGCCCCGGCGTTCGGTGATCCCGTCTGCGTCGTCGTGGAGGTAGCGGAGGTGCCCGTGGACGAGGAGTCGTCGGAGCACGCCGCGGGCACTATCAGCAGCAGTGCCGCTGCGGCCGCCGCGAGGCCTCGTCGCCGATTCGTCCTGGTCACGACCTGAGCTGTCATCGTGCGTCCCGTCGTCGAGGTGCCCCTCCCGGGAACTTACTCCGCGACCGCCGGGTGAATGTACCTTTCGGCGCTTCTGAGGCGACCGGCGATACATTCGCCCTACTGTGCTCTGTCGGTCGCGTATTCGGCCAGCAGCCGCTTCTCTTTCTCCCGGTGCGGGTAGAAGAAGAACACCACCACGGCCCCGGCGCACACCACCAGGATCGCGGCGAGGTACGCCCGATCGTCGCCGTCGAGGAAGGCGTTGCGGGCGGCCGCGATGATCTGCTCGGCGTACTGCGGATAACGTTCCGCGAGCACTTCGGCGCTGGAATACGACTTCGTGAGCGCCGCTTGGGTTTCCGGGGTGATCTGGCTGGCGTCCGGCGACGAGGCGATCGTGGCCGATAGCGACTTCGCGTAGCCGGCGGTGAGCACCGCTCCGAGGATCGACTGCATGATCGCGCCGCCGAGGTCGCGTTGCAGGTCGGAGGTGCCGGACGCCATGCCCGCCCGCGACACCGGCACCGAACCGGTGAGCGACCGCGACGCCGGGGTGCCGGCGAACCCGACCCCGATGCCCACGAACGCGTACGCGAGAGCCACCCACCAGAAGGTTGCGTCCTCGTCCCACCACACCAGCGCGACAACCAGTCCGAGGACGACGAACAGGTAGCCGAGCAGCAGTGTGAACCGGGCGCCGTGCGATTCGACGAGTTTCGCGGAGCGGGGTGCGACGACGACCATCGCGACGGCCGCCGGAATGATCGCCGATCCGGCGGCGAGCGTGGAGTACCCGAGCACGTTCTGGAGGAACTGCTGCCCGATGAACATCGCACCCATCAACGCGCCGAACACGATCACCCCGCCGACGGCGGCCACCCAGAACGTCGGTCGGGCGGCGACGTGCAGATCGAACAGCGGGTGCGCCGCCCGTCGTTGCTGCAGGAAGAACGCGGCTCCCGCGGCGAGTGCGATCAACCCGAGACCGACGGCGAGCGCCCCGGCACCGTCCACCGGCGCGAAGTTGATCGCGAGGATGAGGGCGGCGATGAAGACGACGGAGATGATGCCGCCGAGATTGTCGACGGGATCGGTCGTCTCGTTGACGTGGGCGGGCACCCACAGGATGGCGGCGACGAGGGCGAGAGCGGCGAGCGGAAGGGTCACGAGGAACACCGAGCCCCAATGGAAGTGCTCGAGCAGCGCGCCCGACACGATCGGACCGAGCGAGGAGATCGCACCACCGAGCGCCGACCACAGTGCGATCGCCTTGGTCCGGGGCGGTCCCGACCACAGCGCGGTGATGATCGCGAGCGTGGTGGGGAACGCGAGCCCGGCAGAGACACCGCCGAGAACACGTGCGAGGAAGAGTATTTCGAAGTTCCCGGCGAAGCCCGCGATCGCCGACGCCGGCAGCGACAGCGCCATGCCGAGCACGAGCATCTGTTTGCGGCCGTAGCGGTCGCCGAGCGCCCCCAGATAGAGGACCGACGCGGCGAGCCCGAGGGAGTACGCCACGGCGACGAGGTTCAGCTGCGTCTGACTCGCGTCGAAAGCGCGGCCGATGTCGGGGAGCGCGACGTTCGCGACCGACAGATTCAGGTTGGCGACGGCGGCGACGAGGATCAGGGTCGCGAGGATCAGCGTCGCGCGGGCCGGCGCCTGCGTCGTCTCGGTTCGAGTCACTGTCTGCTCCCGGGGTTCTGGTCTCCTCGTGGACCCGCCGAATCGGCTGCCGGTTCGGGGCTCGACGCGAGCAGCGACGCGGCGAGCGGGAAGAGGAGGACGGTGATCGCGCCGGCCGCGACGAGCACGGAGGCGTTGGCGGACGTCATGTCACCGGAGTCGACGGCCACTCCGGTGACGGCCACGATCAGCGGCAGGCCGGTTCCCGCGTACAGCGCCAGCTGGGTGCGTTCGCGGACGGTGAAGGGCGGATCCGTGCGGTCGGCACCCCGGTCGAATCTCCCGGCGAAATAGACCGGGCCTGCCCGCACCAGCAGGATCAGCAGGACGAACGCGATGAGGACGCCGGGTTCGGACGCCACCGCGGCGACGTCGATGGCCATGCCGGACGTCACGAAGAAGATCGGGATCAGGAACCCGAACGCCAGGCCGTCGAGCTTCGTTTCGAGCGTTTCGTCGCCTTCGGGCGTGGCCCGCCGCAGGATGAACCCCGCCGCGAAGGCACCGAGGATCGTGTCGAGCCCGAACGACGCCGCGAGCACGGTGAGTGCGACGAGGAGCAGCATGGTCAGCCGCACCGTGGTCTGCGACGTCGTCTCCGATCCCGACCGGATGATCGCGGTGATCCGGGAACCCTCCCGCCGCACGCGGGCGGGGATGAACGCGACCAGCACCGCCGCGGCCGTGAACAGTCCGAGGACCACGATGGACGCCACGGACCCTCGGGAGCCGAGCAGAACCGCCATGGCGACGACGGGTCCGAGTTCGCCGAACGCGCCGTGATTGAGGATCGTCCGGCCCAGCCGGGTGTCGAGGGCGCCCGCGTCACGAAGGATCGGGAGCAGCGTGCCGAGCGCCGTCGACGTCAGGGCAATGGCTACCGCGGTTCCGGCGTCGACCACGTGGACGAGGCTCAGCAGCGACACCACCGCGAACGCCAGGGCCAGCGAGACCAGCCACGTCAGCAGGGCCCTCCTGCCGCCGCGACCGGTGATCTCGGCCGTGTCGATCTCGTACCCGGCCAGCAGGAAGAGCAGACCCAGCCCCAGGTCGCGCAGCAGCTCGATCTCACTGCCCTCGACCGCAATGTCGAACACGTGGGGGCCGATGACGATCCCGGCGACGAGCAGAAGTACCACCTCGGGCACCAGCTTCCGGGGAAACAACCCGGCGAGCAGCGGGGCGATCACGGCGCATGCCACGATCCAGAACAGCGACGCTCCCACGGAAGGCATGCATCACCCCGTCTCTCGAACCGCCGGACACAGCACTGCGTTCGAGCCTCACAGAGCAGGGGCGACGAGACATCATCCGTGAGGGATGAACGCCGGAAGCGTCAGTAGAACTCGACGGTGTCGACGCGGTTGATCAGCTCCTCGCCGTCGAGGAACCGGGTGGCGTTGCGCGCGAACAGTTCCGCGATGAGGCGGTCCTCCGCGGGGTTCAACGCCGCGGTGTGCGGGCTGACCAGCACGTTCGGATGAGCCACAGCGGACTGTCCGATGCCAGGGGCTCGGACGCGAACACGTCCAGCGCGGCGAACCCGACCCGCCCGTCCTCGATCGCGGCGGTCATGGCGACCTCGTCGACGACGGTGCCCCGGCCCACGCTCACCACCGTGACTCCGGGCTTGACCGCGCCGAATACCTTTGCGCTGACGAGGCCTTCGGTGGCGCTGGTTCCGGGAAGCGTCACGACGATGCCGTCCGCGTCCCCGACCACATCGGCCAGCCGGTCGGGGTGGACGATCTCGTCGACGCCCTCGACCGCGGTGTCGCGCCTGCTCGTTCCCACGACGGTGGCGCCGAGGGCCTTCAGCTTCAGTGCCGTCGCACGGCCGATGCTGCCCAGCCCGACGACGACGATGCGCTGCCCGGACACGGTTCCCATCGCCCAGCGGCCGCTCCACACCTTGTCGCGCTGCTGGGCGAGGAGACGCGGGAGGGTCTTGGCGCCGGCCAGCAGGCCGAAGACGGCGAACTCGGCCAACGGTTCCGCGTGCACACCGGCGGAGGTGCTGAATGCGATGCGGGCGAGTTGCTCGTCGGTGAGCCCGGCCGCCTTCACCTGGGCCCCGCCGCCGGCGGGCATCGTGTGCACCCAGCGGAGGTCGGGGTTGACGCCTGCCGTCCTCGTCAGCGCCGTGGGATTCTCGTCGGGCACGCCGTACAGGGCGTGCGCCGAATCGACCAGGTCGTCGAAGGCCTTCTGCTGCTCCGCGGTCCGGGAGAACGACGGATCGCCGGAGTGATCACCCGGGAATCGGGAGGGCGGCAGCAGATCCTGCTCGCGGATGAAGTCGACGCGCGGTTCCGCCCGGGTGACGAGACCGATGAGCTCTTCGCTCACAGGGGTCGCGGCGACGACGCGGAGTCGCCCGTCGAGTGGCTTCGGGTCGTGTGCGCTCACTGCAGATTCCTCCGGTACGGGCCGTTGCTGACCATATGTTCAGATCAAAAACTTTGCACTAATCATGTGATTCAGTCAACACTTTCAGTTATGTATGACAAATAGCCGTCCGCGCGGTATCGTCCTCGACACGCCAGTGACCTGGGTCACTGCACCGACCTGTTTGTGACCGCGCTCGACGTGGTCCCGTCCCACAACGGAGCAGAAGATGTCCCCAGAATCGAAGATTCAAGTAGGCGCAGACTCGAAGATGCCGGAAGGTAGCAGCCACTCCACCCCACCGGTGCGCGCCTCCGACGACCCGGAGTACGCCGCAAACCTCAAACGCGCGACGCTCGCCAGTTCCATCGGCAGCGCGCTCGAGTACTACGACTTCGCCCTGTACGGCCTGGCGGCGGCACTGATCTTCGGCCAGCTGTTCTTCCCCGCCATGGGTGCGTCGGCCGCGTTGATGGCCAGTTTCGGCACGTACGCCGTCGGCTTCCTCGCCCGGCCCGTCGGCGGCCTGTTCTTCGGCGCCCTCGGGGACCGCCTCGGACGCAAGGCCGTCCTGATGATCACGATCGCGATCATGGGCGGCGCGAGCACGCTGATCGGGGTCCTGCCGACCGGCGCGCAGGTGGGCATCTGGGCCCCGATCCTGCTGGTCGCGCTGCGACTGCTGCAGGGCTTCGGCGCGGGCGCCGAACAGGCCGGTGCCACCACGCTGATGGCGGAGTACTCGCCCACCGAGCGCCGCGGATTCTTCTCCGCACTCCCGTTCGTCGGAATCATGGTGGGCACCCTGATGGCGTCCGGGGTCTTCGCGATCCTCGGCCAGATCGATCGCGAACTCCTCCTCGCCTGGGTGTGGCGGGTGCCGTTCCTGGCGTCGGTCTTCCTCATCGCGGTCGCCGTGTTCATCCGGCTCCGCATGCAGGAGAGCCCCACGTTCGTCAAGCTGGAGAAGCAGGATCAGATCAGTGAGAGCCCGTTCCGGGAACTGATCGGCAGCTCGATGCCCAGCGTGCTCCGCGGCATCGGCCTGCGGATGGCCGAGAACGGCGGCTCGTACATCTTCCAGACCCTCGGCATCAGCTACGTCACGACGGTGGTGGGTGTCAGCAAGTCGATCGGACCGCTCGCCATCGCCTGCGGCGCCGCCATCGGCATGCTCGTCATCCCGTTCTCGGGTGCGCTGTCGGACCGCTTCGGCCGGATGCGGGTGTACCGGTTCGGTGCGGCGCTGCAGCTCGTCCTCGCGGTCCCGTCGTGGTGGCTGCTCTCGCTCGGCAACCCGTACCTCGTGGTGGCGACGCTCGCGGTCAGCTACGGGATCGGTGTCAACGTGATGCTCGGCGCGCAGTGCGCGGCCCTACCCGAACTGTTCGGAAATCGTCACCGCTACATCGGCGTCGCCGTCGCCCGGGAGACGAGCGCCATCCTCGCCGGCGGCATCGCCCCCTTCGTCGGCGCACTGCTGCTGTCGCTGCTGAACAACTCGTGGGTGCCGCTCGCGATCTACGTTCTGGTCCTCAGCGTCATCACGTTCGCCACCACGTTCGTGACACCCGAAACCCGTGGCCGCGACCTCGGGCTGGCCTGGGATGCGATGGCCGACCCGGTCCACGGACCGGATGCCGTTACCACCGAGTCGAAGGATCGGGTCGACGCATGAGACTGGCCCGCATCGCCACCGACTCGGAACCGCGGCCGGTGTGCCTGCGCGACGGTCGCTGGCACGAGGTGGCGGATCCGTACGCGGACACTCCGGCATTCACCGGACCCGCACACGACCTCGACGGCGCACGGCTGCTCGCGCCCGCCGAACCGCAGGTCCTGCTCGGGATGGCCCACAACGGCGCACCCGGAGATCGCGACCTGCCGTTGCAGGCGTTCATGAAGTCGACGCGCACGGTGATCGGCCCCGACGATCCGATCGTCGTCGACGAAGGGCTGGGGCAGGTCAACGTGGAGGGCGAACTGGCCGTCGTCATCCGCCGCACGTGCCGCAGGCTTCGCCCGGAGGACGTCCCGTCCGCGATCCTCGGGTACACGATCGGCAACGACGTCACCGCCGTCGAGCAGATAGCGCTGGACGACAAGCTCACCCAGGCGAAGCACGGCGACGGTTTCACCCCGCTGGGACCGTGGATCGAGACGGATCTCGGCTCCGGGGACGTTCCGATCACCGTGCGCGTCAACGGCGTGACCGTGGCGGAGGCGTCCACGCGGCAGCTCGCATGGAACGTGTCCGAGCAACTGGTCCATCTCACCCGGTATCTCACCCTCGGGCCGGGAGACGTCGTGCTCACGGGTTGCCCGTTCACGCTCGGCCCGGTCAAACCGGGTGACCGTGCCGAGATCACGCTCGGCGGTATCGGCACGCTGGCCAACTCGGTGCGTGCGCTGTGAACCTCTTCGATCTGTCCGGGCGCATCGCCCTGGTCACCGGTTCGAGCCGGGGAATCGGCTACGCACTCGCACGCGGCCTGGCCGAGGCGGGCGCCACGATCGTCCTCAACGGGGTGTCGGCCGAGCGCCTCGCACAGGCACGTGAGCGCCTCCGCGAGCAGTTCGGCGAGACCCGCGTCCACGCGTACGCGTTCGACGTCACGGATCCCGAGCGGGTGACCGACGCCGTCGAACGGATCGAATCGGGGGTCGGGCCGATCGAGATTCTGGTGAACAACGCTGCGCTGCAACACCGTCAGCCGCTGCTCGACGTCACCCTCGAGGACTGGAACAGGGTGCTCACCACCGACCTCACCAGCGCCTTCCTCGTCGGGCGGGCGGTCGCACGGTTTCAGATCGCCCGAGGGAGCGGCAAGATCATCAACGTCTGCTCGGTGCAGAGCGACCTGGCCCGGCCCACGATCGCGCCGTACACCGCCGCGAAGGGCGGACTGCGGAATCTGACTCGCGCGATGACGGCCGAATGGGCGGCGTCCGGGTTGCAGATCAACGGCCTCGCGCCCGGCTACATTCACACCGAGATGACGCAGGCCCTCGTCGACGACCCCGAGTTCGACGCGTGGCTCCGCGGCCGCGCGCCGGCAGGCCGGTGGGGCACCCCGGACGATCTCGTCGGTCCGGCGGTGTGGCTGGCGTCGGACGGTTCCCGGTACGTCAACGGTCAGGTGATCTTCATCGACGGCGGGATGACGTCGGTGGTGTGAGGATTTACCGGCCGACCGCGGCCGGCACTTCCCCGAAGGAGCGGCGGGTGTGCTGGACGAGTTCACGGAGCGCCGGACCAGCGAGACTCTTCCACACCAGCGCGAGCACGGCCGGGATGTCGACATCGTCCAGTGCGACCGCCGTCAACCGCCCCCGGTAGTCCGTCGCCATCGACTCGCTGAGGATCGCGACACCCAGTCCGCGGATCGCGAGGTCGGCGACGGCGTCGGGCGCACTCGCCTGCAAAGCGATGTCGGGGCGGAGGCCGGCGGCCGCACACGCCTGGTCGAAGACCGTTCGGATCCCCGTTCCGGTCGGCATACATACGATCGCATGGTCGCCGAGTTCGGCCAGGGTGACGCGCGAACGCCCGGCCAGCGGGTGCCCGGGCGGCACGGCCGCGACCAGCCCCTCGCTGATGATCGGGAAGGCGTCCAGCCCGTCCGGCGGGGCGGTCGCGGTGCCCACGAGAGCGAGATCGATCGCACCGGCGCGGACCCGTTCGACCAGGCGGTCGGAACTGTCCTCGGTCAGCGTGATCTCGATCCCGGGGTGCGCGACGTGGAACGCGGACAGCGCGTCGAACAGCGGCTTCACCGTGCAGGCGGTGACCATCCCCACGACGAGCCGGCCCCGGATCAGCTGGTTCACGTCGTCCACGGCCTGCCGCATCGCGCCGGCCGAGGCGAGTGCCGCGCGGGCGTGCACGAGCGCCGCTTCTCCCGCGGACGTGAGCGTCGCCGTCCGGCTCGACCGGTCGATCAGCGTGGCGCCGAGGTCGTGCTCGAGCTGCCGGATCTGCGCGCTGATCCCCGACTGGCTGATGTGGACGCGTTCCGCGGCACGGGTGAAGTTCGCTTCCTCGGCGACCGCGACGAAGTACTCCAGCTGCCTCAGTTCCATAAGCAGTAATTCTAGTATTCAGCAGAACTATCTGTTGGACTTCCGGTTGCGGCGACACCACTCTGGGATGTGACAGCAGTTCACCCACGAAAGGATCCCCGTGTCCGACCACGAGAAGGCCCTGAACCCCGAAGATCTCACCCGACTGTTCGTCGAGCGCAGCAACGCCGGCGACGCGGCCGGAGTGGCCGCCCTCTACGAGGAGAACGCCGTCATGGCGTATCCGCCCGGGAGCCGGACGGTCGGCCGGGCAGCCATCCAGAAACTGTGGGAGTCGGTGCTCGCGAACGCGCCGCACTTCGAACCGGAGACGCCACTCCCCACGCTGATCAGTGACGACATCGCACTCACGTCCACCCCACCCAAGGACGGATCCGGCGCGCGGGCGCAGGTCGTCCGCAGGCAACCGGACGGAAGCTGGCTCCGACTGCTCGACCAGCCGGAGTTCGTCCCGCCCACCTGCTGAGGTCGCGGCTGCGCCGACCCCTACACGGCATGAACTTCGTTGTCCACCATTGCATCTGCATTCGGATCGGTGGGACTATAGGGGTCATGCGCAGACCGCGTTGGCCGGCAGTAGCACCACCCACCACCGGAGGACACCAGGTGCACGGCCCCCTGCTGCTCACGGCCGAAGACCATCTCACGCTCGAGCTGTTCGAGGTGGTGGCGTTCCCGGACGGCCTCCACCTCCGGATGGCCCTGACCGCGACGGGCAGGCCCGCGGAGCTGGCGCAATACGAGACCCGCCCGCTGTCCGACCCCGACGATCCCTCGACGCGGTGGTCCTATCTGTCGGTGCGGGCGCGCGTCGACGACATCGAAGGCGAGGCCGATCCCTACCATCCGGCGGCGGCGTCGAAGCCGTGCCGGAGCGGGCCGCCCGAGTACCGCACCGAACCGCACTACTGGCTGGACGCGATACCCGCGTCGGGATTCATCGCGGTCACCGCAGGCTGGCCACGGATCGGTCTCGGTTCGACCACCACCACGATCGGTCTCGAATCGAGCACGCGAACGTCGTGACCGATCCCGGCCGGCGTCAGGTGCAGCAGTTGGGGTCGAGGACCACCCGCAGTGCGTCGAGGGCGTCCGCCCGCGCACTGTAGAAGACGTTCATGCCGCGGCGGACGGGCTGGACCATTCCCGCCTTCTTCAGCTGGCCGAGATGGTGACTGACGGTCGATTCGGACAGGCCCACGCCGGTCGCGAGATCGCACGTGCACACCTCGCCGCCGCTCGCGGTCAGCAGAATCGACATCAGCTTGATGCGGACCGGGTCGGCCAGCGCCTTCAGGCGCAGCGCGAGGTGCAGGGCGGCCTCGTCGGTCATCGGGGCGGCCGAGACGGGCGCGCAGCAGATCGGCGCGGAGACATCTACGACCGGCAACGTCTTGGGCATGGCTCCATCGTCCCAGCTTCTTGACATATGTCAAAAAGGTGGGACTCTATGGGTGCAAGCAATTCGACATATGTCACACAGGTGGAGGTTGTCATGTCCCGCGCCCAGCTCGCCCTCAATGTCGACAATCTGGAGGAAGCAGTCACGTTCTACTCGAAACTGTTCGATACACAACCGGCGAAACTGAAGCCGGGCTACGCGAACTTCGCCATCGCGCAGCCACCCCTCAAGCTGGTGCTGATCGAGAACCCCGGCGAGGGCGGCACCATCAACCACCTCGGCGTCGAGGTCGAATCGAGCTCCCGGGTGCACGAGGAGATCGCACGGCTGTCCGGGGAAGGCCTGTTCACCGACGAGGAGATCGGCACCACCTGTTGCTTCGCGACCCAGGACAAGGTGTGGGTCACCGGCCCCGCCGGCGAGAAGTGGGAGGTCTACACCGTGCTCGCCGACTCCGACACGTTCGGGTCGAGCCCCCGGCACCTCGACCCCGACGCCGAGGGGGCCACCTGCTGCGGCACCGCGGACGGGGCGAAAGCCTCCGCGGGCACGTCCTGCTGCTAGGCGGCGACGGCCCGGATCGGCGACAAAGAGAAACCCCGCCACCTGCATCACTGCAGCTGACGGGGTTTCTTTGTGCGCCCGAAGGGATTCGAACCCCTAACCTCTTGATCCGTAGTCAAGTGCTCTATCCGTTGAGCTACGGGCGCATGTTCTTCAGTTGTCTAGCTTGCACCGGCCGACTAGGCCCGGTGTGGCGGAGGCGAGAGGATTTGAACCTCCGGTCCCTCGTAAAAGGGACAACTCATTAGCAGTGAGTCCCATTCGGCCGCTCTGGCACGCCTCCCTGGGGTGGTTCCGATCCCTTCGGACCGCCGGTGCGAAAGATTACACACCTTTCCACCACAAAGGCAAAACGGCTGGTCAGAGCGCATGGATGGCCGCTTTATCGCAGGTGGCTGTCGAACCAGTCGAAGATCCGCCGCTGTGCGTCGACGATGGCCTGGGCACCCGGGTCGTCGTCCCTGCCGTCGGGCACCTGGGGCGGTTCGTCGGCCCGGTGCGCGAGGCCGGCGTAACTCACGACGAGCCCCGCGACGTCCGACTTGGCGGTGGCGTCGCGCAGCCGCTCGACCTGATCGGGCGGCGTGGACGGATCGTCTTCCCCGTACAGACCGAGCCAGGGGGCCTTCAGGTCGGGGGCGGCGTGCACCAGCGCAGGCGCGTCCTCCGACAGCGGCTCGACGATCCCGCGGGCGGCAACACTCACGGCTGCGCCGACCGGACGCGTCGTCGCGACGAGCAGGGCTGCGGTCCCGGCGTCGTCGAAACCCAGCACGCCCACACAGTCGGCGTAGATGCCCCGCGCGATCAGCCAGTCGAAGGTGGCGTCGAAGTCGGCGAACAGGGCGTCGCCGAACACCTCGACATCGCTCGGCGCAGGTTCCCGGTGGAAGAGGTGCGGCGCCACCGTCACCCACCCCTCCATCGCGAGCGAGCGCATCAGATCGAGGAGAGGTTCGCTGAAGGTACGCGACTCGTGCAGGACCACGATCCCGCCCCGCGCCGGACCGTCCGGTTCGACCGCGGTGAGCGGAACACGCATCTGAGGGCTTTCCGGCGCGTCTCCGGACGTCCGCAGGGCTGCACTGTCCCTGAAGAATCCCGACATGCCCCTACCTTGGCACGAAGGGGGCGTCGGCGCAGTGGATCGGGAGGCGCATAATCGCCTGGTGACTCCGCGAACCAGGGCAGACCTCGAGACGATTCCGGCCTACATCCCCGGCAAGAACTTTCCGGGCGCCATCAAGCTGGCGAGCAACGAGACCACGCTGGGCCCGTTGCCGAGTGTGCGGGACGCCATCGCGGACGCCGCCGCCAATGCCAACCGGTACCCGGACAACGGTCACGTCGCCCTGATCGCGGCGCTCGCCGACCACCTCGGGGTGGCCACCGAGAACATCGCCGCGGGTTGCGGTTCGGTGAGCCTGTGCCAGGAGTTGGTGCAGGCAACCTGCAACGACGGTGACGAGGTCATCTTCGCGTGGCGGTCGTTCGAGGCCTACCCCGTGGTCACGCAGGTGGCCGGGGCGACGCCCGTCAAGGTTCCGCTCACCGCCGACCACGGTCACGACCTCGACGCGATGCTGGCCGCGATCACCGACCGCACCCGGCTGATCTTCGTCTGCAACCCGAACAACCCCACCGGCACCGCGCTGACGAATGCCGAACTCGAGCGGTTCCTCGACGCCGTCCCCGCCGACGTCCTGGTGGCCCTCGACGAGGCCTACTTCGAGTACAACCGGTCCGACGCCGACGGCATCGAACTGTTCCGCGGACGCCCCAACGTGGTGGTGCTGCGCACGTTCTCCAAGGCCTACGGTCTCGCCGGCATCCGCGTGGGGTACGCGGTCGCCGATCCCGCGGTCGTCACCGCGCTGACCAAGGTGCACATCGCGTTCGCGGTCAATGCCGTCGCGCAGGCCGCCGCCATCGCGTCGCTGGCCGCGTCCGGAGAACTGCTGGCACGCACGGACGGGGTCGTCGCCGAGCGGAACCGGGTGCGCGACGCCCTGCTCGCCGCCGGGTACGAGGTGCCCGAATCGGCCGCCAACTTCGTCTACCTCCCGTTGGGCACCCACTCCGGGGCGTTCGCCGCCGCCAGCGCCGAGGCCGGTGTGCTGCTGCGCCCGTACGGCGACGACGGGGTGCGGATCACGATCGGCGATCCCGCGGAGAACGACGCGTTCCTCGCCTTCGCGACGAGCACCGAGGCCCGCTCGATCGCGAACGTCGCGGTCCGGGCGTGACGCTCGAGACGTAAACGTTACCCACGGGTATAACGCCCGTGACTCCATTGTTGGCAGACTCAGTGAGGTTTTGCCGAAGGGAGCCCCCACATGCGTCGCCGCGCCGCGCTCCGCACTGCAGTGCCGGCTGCCGGACTGGCGATGGCGCTGGCGATTTCGGTGACGGCGGGGCTGTCCGTGGCGCAGGCGCAGGACACCGCGGTCTCCGTCCGGCTCCTCGCCTTCAACGACCTCCACGGCAGCCTCGAACCGCCGCCCGGCATCCGCAGTCAGGTGAAGCACGCCGACGGCTCGCTGGTCCCGGCCGGCGGTGCCGCCTACCTGGCCGCGTACGTCGATCAGCTGCGCGGCCAGGCGACGCATTCACTGCTGTATTCGGTGGGCGACAGCTGGGGATCGTCGGCGCTCGAATCCGCGATGTTCCACGACGAACCGACCGTGCAGCTGCTCAACACGATGGGCGTCGACGCGTCCGCGATCGGCAATCACGAACTCGACGAGGGATACACGGAGTTCCGGCGGATGCAGACCGGAGGCTGCCACCCCACCGACGGCTGCCGCTTCGGAAACACGTTCGAGGGCGCGAACTTTCCGCTCCTCGCAGCGAACATGGAGTTCGACGACGGCGCGCCCGCGACCCTGCCGTTCACCGTCGACTACGTCGAGGGAATCCCGGTCGGGGTCATCGCGACCATGCCCGCCGACACCGCGACGATGGTGACCCCGGAGGGGGTGGGAGGGCTGCGTTTCACGGACGAACTCGCGGCCGTCGACCGGACCGCGGATCTCCTCGACTTCTTCGGTGTGCGGGCCATCGTGCTGCTGATGCACAAGGGAGCCGAACCCATCGCCGACAACGGTCCCAATTCGTGCGAGGTGACATCCGGCCCCGCTCGCGACCTCGCGCTGCGGGCGTCCCCGAAGGTCGACGTCATTTTCACCGCCGACAACCACCAGCAGTACAACTGCTCGTTTCCCGACCCGATGGGGAACCCGCGCGTCATGATGCAGGGCGCGTCGCACGGGCGCATCGTGTCGGTGGTCGACGTGTCGGTCGACCGCACCACCCGCGACGTCCTGCGCGACCGCGCGTCGGCGTTCAATCAGGTGGTCACCCACGACATCCCGTCGGACCCCGACATCCAGGCGCTCGCCGACGGTGCCGCCGCCCGGGCCTCCGAGATCGGTGCGGCGCGCGTGGCGTCGTTGTCGGGCGACCTCACCCGCGACGAGACCGGCAGCGGCGAGTCCACCCTCGGTAACGTCGTCGCCGACGCCCAGCTTGCGGCGGGGTCCGGGCACGGCGCCCAGGTGGCACTCACCAACCCGGGTGGACTCCGCGAGGATCTGCTGCGCGGCCCGGACGGCGCCGTCACCTACGGGCAGGCCTACGCCGCCCAGCCCTTCGGCAATACCCTCGAGGTCCTGGCAGTCACCGGCACGACCCTGAAAACTGCCCTGGAGCAGCAGTTCCAGCCGCGCGGAGACGGCACGATCACAGAGCGGATCCTCGCCCCGTCGAGTTCGCTGGCGTACACCATGGATCGTTCGGCGACTGTCGGCGAACGCATCTCGGACATCCGGGTGAACGGCGACGCCGTCGTCCCCGAGGGCACCTACCGGGTGGCCGTCAACAAGTTCCTCGCCGACGGCGGTGACGGTTTCGACGCTTTCCGCACCCGCGCCGAGGCCGTGCACGCGGGCTGCGACCTCGACGCGTTCAGGGCGTATCTGGGGACGAATTCACCGGTGACGACACCGAACACCGACCGCATCACCGTGGTCGGCTAGAGACGCCGGTCAGACGCCGAGCGCGCTCTCCAGGACGGGCCACGACGTGCGCAGTTCGTCCTGCCAGTACGGCCACGAATGCGTGCCGAAGTGGCGGTAGATGAACGTCGCGGGGATCGCGAGGTGGGTCAGGCGCTGCTGGAACGTCTGCGTGCAGAGGTTCGCCGCCGCCTCGAGGGGGCCGCCCACCGCGATCGTGGACGCGATGTCTCCGCTGATCTCATACGGTCCGGGGAGCCCGTTGCCCGTCGAGATGTAGATCTGCTTGCCGCGCAGGGCTTCGGCGTTCACCGAAGGGTCGTGCGCGGTCCAGGCCGGATCGGTGTCGGGACCCCACATGTTGGCCGGGTTGCCGCCCTTGAACGCCACCGTGCCCCGCACCGAGTCCCGCGAGCTGGGCTGGGTGTTGTCGAGGCATCCGCTGTAGGCGGCGAGCCCGCGGTAGAGCTGCGGGTGCCGGGTGACGAGGTTGGCGGCTCCCATCGCGCCCATCGACACACCCGCGACGGCATTGACGCCGTTGCCGCTGAAGTTCTTGTCGATGATCGGCGGGAGTTCGTTGGCAAGGAACGTCTCCCACTTGTTGACACCCAGCGTGGGGTCGGGCTGCTGCCAGTCGGTGTAGTAGCTGGCGGTGCCGCCGACCGGGAGCACCACGTTGACCTTCTTGTCGGCGAAGAACTGGACCACGTCCGTCTTCTGAGTCCAGGTGCTTTCCCGGAAGTCCGACTCGGCGCCTGCGCTGACCCCGTCGAGCAGGTACAGCGACGGCCTGGATCCGCCACCGGCGGGGTGCAGCACCTGCACCTGCACGACGCGGCCCATGGCGGGGGAATTGATGAAGACGGCACTACGGGTGTCGGTGAGCGGCACGATCTTGTCGACGCTCGCGACGCCATTTAACGGAGGCGCGACCGGAGCAGGCGCCGGATCGGCCACTGCAGTGAACGCCGGCCCCATCAGGGTCAGTGACACTGCCAGACCGACGGCAGCCAATGCTTCGCGACGCATAAAGAAATCCCTCTTCCCCGGACTGTGTGGACCCCGATTGCACAGTACAAAATGCGTCCGGTCAACAAGAGCTTAGAGGTTTTGTGACAGCTGTGTGCTCCAGCGTGATCGGGTTGTAGTCATCACGGTCCACGGCCGGTCGTCGCGGCTCATCCGCCTCGGCAGACGCACCCGTTTCACGCAGCCGTACCCCTTCCGGGGCCCTGACGGGTGCGGCTACTCAGAAGGGGTGCGTGTGGATGACTTGCCGTTACTTGGGCAGGGCGGACTTCAGCTGGTCGAGACCGTCGCCGCCGAGTTCGTCGAGCGCGGCGCGGCGACCCGTCATCGCCAGCACGAGCGCCAGCATCGGCCCGGAGACCTCGGGCCCTGACCCGGTGGACCAGTCGGTGTCGGTTGCCCGCAGCGTCAGTCCCGCGACCCGGGACTTCGACCCGATCAGCAGGTTCGAGTTCTTGTAGAAGTCGGCGACGCGGACGACCGCGTCCATCGGGTACTCGTGTGCGATGCCGAGCGGTCTGCGGATGTCCTCGGCGTGGACGATGATCTCGCCCAGCATGGCGTCGATCGGGCCGGGCGGGCGCGTGGAGTCACTCATGTGCGCCCGGAACTCGTCGAGCGACTCCGCCGGTGTTCCTTCCTCTTCGTGTGCGATGTCCTTCTCGAACATGGTGTTGATCCGGAATCCCGACCCGACGAGTTTTCCGACGAACTTCGGCGGCGTCATCTTCTCGGTCGCCGTGATGTGCGCGAACACGTCCCGCACGGTCCACCGTTCGCAGAGCGACGGCGTCGACCACTGGGTATCGGTCAGCGGTTCGAGGTCGTCCACCAGGGCACGGCGTTCGTCGTGAATCGTGGGCCAGGGGCTTGACGTTGTCATTTCTCACTCCCTCGTCGCCATGAATTCTCCCACCTCACGACCGCTGCGGCGAGACCCATTGCACAACGTGTTAGTCACGACTAACGTATTGGTCGTGCTCGATCAGTTGGAAGTCGCAGCTGAGCCCACCCGGAGACGCCTCATGCAACTGCTGACCTCAGGTGAACAGACCGTCAACAACCTCGCCGCACACTTCCCCGCGAGCCGGTCGGCGATATCGCAACATCTCCGGGTGCTCACCGAGGCCGGGCTGGTCACTGCGCGCAAGGACGGACGCTTCAGGTACTACCGGCTCGACCCACAGGGACTCGCGCAACTGCGCGCGTTGTTCGACTCCTTCTGGATCGACGAACTCGACCGCCTCGTCGCGGACGCCACCGAGGAAGCAGCTTCCAAAGGAGACAGCTGATGCCATTCGACAAGACCGTCGTCGTCCCGCTGGACCCGGACGCCACGTTCGACCTCGTCACCCGACCGGAACGCTTGCGGCGATGGCAGACCGTCGCGGCCCGCGTCGACCTGCAGGCAGGTGGCGAGTACCGGTGGACCGTCGTTCCCGGACATTCGGCCGCGGGCACGGTCCGCGAGGTCGTGCCCGGCAAGCGGGTGGTGTACACGTGGGGCTGGGAAGGTGACGACGAACTCCCACCGGGAGCGTCCACCGTGACGGTGACACTCACCCCCACCGCCGACGGGACCGAGGTGCGACTCGTGCACGACGGACTCACCGACGAACAGGCCGTCCGCCACGCGGAGGGCTGGAACCATTACCTCGACCGTCTCGTCGCCGCCGCGCAGAAGAGCGACGCCGGACCCGACGACTGGGCGGCCGCTCCCGATCCACTCGACGAACTGTCCAGTGCCGAGGCGACACTGGCCGTCGTCCAACGCGTTCTGCGCGACGTCACGGCCGACGACATGTCCAAGCAGACGGCGTGCACCGAGTTCACCGTCTCTCAGCTCGCCGACCATCTCGTCGGTTCGATCACGGCCCTCGGAGGCGCGGCGGGCGCAACGTTCGACGACGACCCCGGCAAACCCGTCGAGGCCAGAATCGCCGACCTCGCGCAACCCGCACTGGAGGCGTGGCGCACTCGCGGCCTGGACGGCACGGTGACGATCGGGACGAACCACCCTCCCGCCACCGTCGCCGCGGGAATCCTCTCGATCGAATTCCTCGTCCACGCCTGGGATTTCGCCGCAGCGATCGGAGGCGACGTGGCCGTATCCGAGCCTCTCGCCGAATACGTGCTGTCGCTGACACACAAGATCATCACGCCCGAAGGCAGGAAGGCCGTCGGGTTCGACGACCCCGTACCCGCCCCGCACACCAGCGACGCGGTCACCCGGCTCATCGCCTACACCGGTCGCCGCCCCGTCCCGGCGGCCTGACACCTCACACGGAAAGGGTCCAGTCATGCCCATCAAGTCGGAATACGCCCAGGGAACACCGGACTGGGTCGACCTGCAAACCAGCGATCAGGACGCCGCCAAGAAGTTCTATGCGGAACTACTCGGCTGGGAATACGACGACCGGCCGATGCCCGAAGGCCCCGTCTACTCGATGGCCACCGTGCGCGGTGAGAACGTCGCCGCCATCGCGCCACTACAACCCGATGCGGCCGCAGCCGGGGCGCCGGCGAATTGGAACACCTACATCGCCGTCGACGACGTCGACGCGACGGTCGCGAAGGTCCCCGGCGCAGGCGGCCAGTTTCTGATGCCCGCGTTCGACGTGGGGGAAGCGGGCCGCATGTCCTTCGTCACCGACCCCACCGGGGCGGCCGTCGGATTGTGGCAGGCGAACAAGCACATCGGCGCCACCCTCGTCGGCGATCCGGGCGCCTGCCTGTGGAACGAACTGAACACCGACGACGTCGACACGGCGCTCGCGTTCTACAACAGCGTCTTCGGGATCACGTCGTCGAAGATGCCGATGGGACCGGAGTACACCTACACGCTGCTGGAGGTGGGCGACGACCAGGTCGGTGGATGCGGTGAGCCGATGAAGCCCGGCACCCCGAACCACTGGCGGGTGTACTTCGCCGTCGAGGACGTCGACGCCAGCGCCGCGAAGGCCGTCGAACTCGGCGGCACGATCGTCGACGAAGCGATGGACATCCCCACCGTCGGTCGCATGGCCGCCGTCACCGACCCGCAGGGCGCGATCTTCAGCATCATGACGCCCGAGGAACGTCAGGATCAGTAGACCGTGAAGATGCCCAGACCCACCGAGGAGGACAAACAGTTCTTCCGGTCCCTGATCCCCGACACCCCCGGCATCGAGGTGAAGCCGATGTTCGGCAACCTGGGCGCGTTCGTCAACGGCAACATGTTCGCCGGACTCCTCGGACCGAAAGTCGGGGTGCGATTCCTGACCGAGCAGGCGAGGGACGAGCTGTCGTCGTCCGACGGCGTCGGCCCGTTCGGTCCGGGAGAAAAGCCGCTACGCGAGTACCTGGCCCTGCCGGACCGGTGGCGCGACACCCCGGACCGCGCCGCACCGTGGGTGGAACGCGCGATCGCCGAGATCGGCGCACTGCCGCCGAAGCAGCCGAAACCCCGGAAGAGGTAGAGCTACGACAACAGCCCTGACCTGGAAGAAACCAGATCAGGGCTGCCGGTCGTTGGCGGAAGCGGAGGGATTTGAACCCCCGGTCGCTTTCACGACGCTCGCTTTCAAGGCGAGTGCATTCGGCCGCTCTGCCACGCTTCCGTGGGCGATCTTATCGGTAGGGAGGCGTCGGCGGGCAACCGGTCAGCGGTCGCCGATGGCCTTGTCGACGCGTTCGAACACCTCGGCGAGAACCTTCAGCTGAGACTTGGTGAGCAGATCGACGAGGTTGCTGCGCACCCCGGCCACATGGGTGGGGGCCGCTTCGGCCAGCCGGGCGCGACCTTCGTCGGTGATGACGGCGAGCACTCCGCGGCCATCTTCGAGGCACGTGTCGCGGGTGACCATGCCCTGCGCTTCCATCCGCCGGATCTGGTGGGTGAGTCGGCTGCGGGAGGACAGGACGCCGTCCGCGAGATCGCTCATGCGCAGCGAACCGTCCGGCGACTCGGACAGCAGCACCAGAATGCGGTAATCCGCCAGCGACAGATCGTGTTTCTCCTGCAGATCCCGGTTGAGGACGTCCATCAGCCGCTGATTGCCGTCCATGTACCCGCGCCAGGCGCGCATCTCGGCCGGGGTCAACCAATTGGTCGCGGCTTCGGCGTCGGAGGTTTCTGCTGTCACAGGTTCACAGTCTAGTAGTGCGACATTACTTTCCAGTAGCGTGCGGTCCCGGGAACGCCGAGGGACCGCTGTGATCGGTCACATCCACCGGGCGCCGACGCATTTCGCTAGCGTCGTCCCCATGTATGCGATCACGATCGATCAACCGGGCGGCCCCGAAGTCATGAAGTGGGCGGAGCAGCCCGACCCGGAACTTCCACCCGGCCACGTCCTCCTCGACGTGGCCGCGACGGCCGTCAACCGCGCCGACCTGTTGCAGCGTCAGGGGTTCTATCCCCCGCCGCCCGGAGCCAGCGACATCCTCGGGCTCGAATGTTCCGGCACGATCGCCGAACTCGGCGAGGGAGTGTCGGGGTGGTCCGTCGGCGACCAGGTGTGTGCGCTGCTGGCCGGCGGCGGATACGCGGAGAAGGTGGCCGTCCCCGCGTCGCAGCTGCTCCCGCTGCCCGAAGGGGTGGACCTGCTCGTCGCCGCGTCGCTGCCGGAGGTCGCGTGCACGGTGTGGTCGAACGTCGTGATGGGCGCCGGACTGTCCCGCGGCGACGTGCTGCTGGTACACGGCGGTGGCGGCGGCATCGGCACCCACGCCATCCAGGTGGGCGTCGCACTGGGGGCGCGCGTGGCCGTCACCGCCGGCTCCGAGGAGAAGCTGGCGCGCTGCCGCGAACTCGGCGCCGACATCCTCGTCAACTACCGCGAAGCCGATTTCGTCGACGAGATCCGCAAGGCGACCGATGGACACGGCGCCGATGTGATCCTCGACAACATGGGTGGCTCGTACCTCGACCGCAACGTCGACGTGCTTGCCGCCGACGGCCGGCTGGTCGTCATCGGTATGCAGGGCGGCCGCAAGGGCGAACTGGACCTCGGCAAGTTGCTGTCCAAGCGCGGCCACGTGACGGCGGCCGGACTGCGGGGGCGGGCCGAGTCGGGACACGAGGGCAAGGCCGAGATCGTCGCCGACGTCCGCAAGCGGCTGTGGCCGCTGATCGCAGAGGGCGCGGTCCAGCCCATCGTCTCGGCGGAACTGCCCATCACCGAGGCGCCGCGCGGGCACGAACTGCTGGACTCGGCGGACACCGTCGGCAAGGTGATCCTGACGATCCCGCGGAACTGACGGTCTGCCTGCTTCCGTCGCCCGATGTGACATTCGTCCACTCGAGCGGAACGAATGTCACATTGGGCGCACCGGGCGGCGGACGCAGCGGGCAAAGCGGGCGGCGGGCTCAGCCCAGGGTGGCGAGCTCGTTCACGAGCTGGTCGATCTCGTAGCGGGTGGTGTACGGCGCGAGACCGATGGTGACGGCGCCGCCCTCGTCGTTGACGCCGAGTGCGTCGAGCAGCCGGGAGCCGCCGTGGACGCCGCTGACGGTGGCGATGCGCTTGTCGGCGAGGTGCGACGCGACCTTGTCGGCCGAGACTCCGGCGACGGTGAAGCTGAGCGTCGGGACCCGGCTGGGCGAGCGCCCGATGACCATGACCTGCGGCAGCCGCTTCAGCGACGACATGAGGTGGTCGAACAGGGTGTCCTGGTAATTCTGCAGCGAGCTGATGGACGTCTCGAGTTTCTGACGCCGGGAACCGGTGGCCGATTCGTCGAGGTTCGCGAGGAAGTCGATCGACGTGGTGAGGCCGGCGAGGAGCGCGAACTGGTGCACCCCGACCTCGAGACGTTCGACACCCCGCGCATACGGGTTGAGCGACACGGCGGGGATGCGGTCGAGGAGGGTGGGGTCGCGGAAGACGAGCGCCCCGACCTGCGGCCCGCCCCAGGAGGTGGCGCCGACGGCGACGACGTCCGCTCCGAGTTCGTTGATGTCGACGTGCGCGTACGGGGCGGCGCCGATCGCGTCGACGACCATCAGTCCCCCGACTTCGTGGACGCGGTCCGAGGCGACGCGGACGTCGGGCGCCGATCCGACGATCGGGGATGCGGCGGTGAGTGCGACGAGACGCGTCGTCGTGGTGATGAGGTCCTGGAACTGCCAACTGGGGAGTTCGCACGTCTCGATCTCGACCTCCGCCCACCGCACCTGGGCGCCGTAGCGGCTGGCGACTCGGAGCCAGGGCGCGACGTTCGCTTCCTCGTCGAGGCGGGAGAGCACCAGCCCGGTTCCGAGGCCGAGTCGCGTGCTCAGCGACTCCGCCAGCCAGGCGAGGAGAACGGATCGGTCGGGTCCGAGTACGACCCCGGCGGGATCACCTCCGACCAGGTCGGCGACGGCTGCTCGGGCCGCATCGAGTACCGCCGCACTGCGCCGACTGGACACATGTCGCCCGGTCGACGAAGAGGCAGACGCCCGGAAGGCCGTGGAGACAGTGCGCGACACCGCGTCCGGAATCTGCATGCCGGCCTGCGGATCGAGATGGATCCAACCGTCGCCGAGTGAGGGGATGAGTCCCCGAACGCGGGCAACGTCGTAAGCCATGCCCGACACTCTAAGACCCCAAGTCAATACGGTCGAAGCCAGCCATCGATTGTTGTGGAGTGCAACAAAGGTGGAATGGGCCCAAATCGGACGCACCTTCGCACTGCCGAGCGGGAACAGCCAAGATGGAGGCATGACGAACTCGGAGAATGAACACGTCGTCGTGATCGGCCCCGACGGTCAGCCCATGGCCATCCCCGTCGCCGAGGCCGCGACCAAGCCCGAGGGCTCCGAATCCGCCGCGGACGCGAACGGCAACGGCACGGAGTCGGTGGCCGACATGGTGGAGCAGCCGGCCAAGGTCATGCGCATCGGCACGATGATCAAACAGCTCCTCGAGGAAGTGCGCGCCGCACCGCTCGACGACGCCAGCCGCAACCGGTTGAAGGAGATCCACAAGTCGTCGATCCACGAGCTCGAGCAGGGCCTCGCCCCCGAGCTGCGCGACGAGCTCGAACGTCTCACCCTGCCCTTCACCGACGACACCACCCCCACCGACGCCGAACTCCGCATCGCGCAGGCGCAGCTGGTGGGGTGGCTCGAAGGACTGTTCCACGGCATCCAGACGGCCCTGTTCGCCCAGCAGATGGCGGCCCGCTCCCAGCTCGAACAGATGCGTCAGGGAGCACTGCCTCCGGGTATCAGCATGGGCAACCCGCACGGGGCGCATCACGATCCGGGGTCGCAGTCGAGCGGTACCGGCCAGTACCTGTAGCAACGGGCGAAACAGCATGGAACTCGACTCCCGGTAGGCTCGGTGCCCGTGTCAGCATCCGCTATCGAAACCGAGGCCGCAGGCGGCCCGCTCCCGGCGTCCGACTCGCAGACCTTCCGTCGCGCGTTCAAGGACCTCAGGGACGGCTTCGCTCAGCGCGAGCTGTGGCTGAGCCTCGGCTGGCAGGACATCAAGCAGCGCTACCGCCGGTCGGTGATCGGCCCGTTCTGGATCACGATCGCGACCGGCGTGCAGGCCGCGGCGATGGGCATCCTGTACTCCGCCCTGCTGGACATCCCGCTGGACGAGTTCCTGCCGTACGTCACCGTGGGTCTGATCGTCTGGAACCTGATCAGCGCGAGCATCCTCGAAGGATCCGAGGTGTTCATCGCCAACGAGGGGCTGATCAAACAGTTGCCGTCGGCGCTGAGCGTCCACGTCTACCGGCTGGTGTGGCGGCAGCTGCTGCTGTTCGCCCACAACCTGGTGATCTACGTGGTCATGCTGTTCGCGTTCGGCGTGTGGCGGCACCTGACCTGGATGTCGCTGGCCGCGATCCCGGCGATCGCGCTGATCGTCGTCAACGCGGCGTGGGTGTCGATCATGTTCGGCATCTTCTCCACCCGGTACCGGGACATCGCGCCGATCCTCGGCAGCATGACGCTGCTGCTGTTCGTGCTGACACCGATCATGTGGACGACGCAGAGCCTCGAAGCCCAGGGAGGGCAGGCTGCCGAGCGCGTCAAGCTCGCCGAGCTGAACCCGCTGTTCCACTACCTCGACATCGTGCGCGCGCCCATGATCGGTCAGGACCAGCAGGCGTACCACTGGTACATCGTGCTGGCCATCACCGTCGTCGGGTGGGCCGCCGCCATCCTCGCGCTTCGCAAGTACCGGGCCCGAGTGCCCTACTGGGTTTAGGGGTCTGAAGCAATGACAGAGCATGTGAGTATCGAGACGCGGGACGCCTGCGTCGACTTCCCGATCTTCGACGCCAAGTCCCGGTCGCTGAAGAAGGCGTTCCTCGGCAAGGCCGGCGGGTCGATCGGGCGCAACAACTCGGACGTCGTGGTGGTCGAGGCCCTGCGCGACATCAACCTGTCGCTGAAGGAAGGCGACCGGATCGGCCTGGTCGGCCACAACGGCGCCGGCAAGTCGACGCTGTTGAGGCTGCTGTCCGGCATCTACGAACCCACCCGCGGCAGCGCGAGCATCCGCGGCCGCGTGGCCCCGGTCTTCGACCTCGGTGTGGGCATGGACCCCGAGATCTCCGGCTACGAGAACATCATCATCCGCGGACTGTTCCTCGGGCAGACCCGCAAGCAGATGCTCGCGAAGATGGACGAGATCGCCGAGTTCACCGAGCTGGGCGAGTACCTGTCGATGCCGCTGCGCACGTACTCCACCGGTATGCGCGTGCGCGTCGCGATGGGTGTGGTCACCAGCATCGACCCGGAGATCCTGCTGCTCGACGAGGGCATCGGCGCCGTCGACGCGGAGTTCATGAAGAAGGCACGCGTGCGTCTGCAGGCGCTGGTGGAGCGCTCCGGCATCCTGGTGTTCGCCAGCCACTCCAACGAATTCCTCGCCCAGCTCTGCGACAGGGCGATGTGGATCGACCACGGTCAGATCCGGCAGCAGGGCGGCATCGAGGACGTCGTCCGCGCGTACGAGGGCGACGACGCCGCCGACCACGTCCGCCACGTCATCTACGAGATGGACCGGGAGAAGTCCGGGCTCACCGCTTCGGCCGAACGGGACGCCCGTAGCGACAGATCGAACGAGCGTCCCGTTCGTACAGCCGCGGAAGCCGAGGCGGAGTCCGCGTGAGCGCTGCTGCCGAGCGGATCGTCGGTGTCGTCGTCACCCACAAGCGCCGCGAACTGCTGGCGGAGTCGCTGAAGGTCCTCGGCTCGCAGACGCGTCCGCTGGACCATCTGGTGGTCGTGGACAACGCCGCCGAGGACGACGTGCGTGAGCTCGTCGAATCGTCCGGGATCCCCGTCAGCTACCTCGGTTCGCAGCACAACCTGGGCGGGGCGGGCGGTTTCGCGCTCGGCATCCTGTACGCCCTCTCGCTCGGCGCCGACTGGGTGTGGCTCGCCGACGACGACGGACGGCCCGAGGGGCCGAAGGTCCTGAAGACGCTGCTCGACTGCGCGCAACGGCACGGGCTGGCCGAGGTCTCCCCCGTGGTCTGCGACATCGACGACCCCGACCGTCTCGCGTTCCCGCTGCGCCGCGGGGTGGAGTGGCGACGGCTGCGTTCCGAACTGTTCGCCGACGGCGACGACTCCGCCGACCTGCTGCCGGGCATCGCGTCGCTGTTCAACGGCGCCCTGTTCCGCGCGTCGGCGATCGACACGGTCGGCGTTCCCGACCTGCGTCTGTTCGTCCGCGGCGACGAGGTGGAGGTGCATCGCCGGCTGGTGCGGTCGGGGCTGCCTTTCGGCACCTGCCTGCAGACGGCGTACGTGCACCCGAACGGCGCGGAGGAGTTCAAGCCGATCCTCGGGGGCCGGATGCACACCCAGTACCCGGACAACGAGACGAAGCGGTTCTTCACCTACCGCAACCGCGGCTATCTGCTGTCCCAGCCGGGCATGCGGAAGCTGCTGCCGCAGGAGTGGGTGCGGTTCGGGTGGTATTTCCTCGTCACGAGGCGTGATCCGCAGGGTCTGCGTGAGTGGATGCGGTTGCGGAAGCTGGGCCGTCAGGAGCGGTTCGAGCGCCCGTAATCCGGTTGCGTCCGGGTTCCGCCGGGTGGGAGCATCGTGGGGTTCCGGTCTGAGAATCTCGATGTGTCGCGAAGGAGTGAGTGTCCGATGACTGTCTCGTCGGTCGACGCCGTGTGCGTCCACTCCCCCTTCCCCCTCGCCTGACCGAACCCGCGCAGTGGTCCGGTCGGCACTCATCGACCCGAGGATCACACCCACCATGTTCGACCCTGGACAACTCCTGCCCTACGGCTGGAACGACACACTTTCCGACACCTTCGACAACTACCCGGCCGACGGTCGCGAGCCCGGTCGGGTGATCCGCGTGGACCGCGGTCGCTGCGACGTCGCGACGCCCGCGGGCGTCGTCCGCGCGCTCGCGGGCGAGCACCCGCTCTGCACCGGCGACTGGGTGACGCTCCACCCTCACGGTGACGAGATTGCCGTCGCCGACCTGCTCCCCCGGCGCAGCGCGATCGTCCGGTCGTCCGCGTCCGGCCGGTCGGAGGGCCAGCTCCTCGCGGCCAACGTCGACACGGTGGTGATCGCCGCCGCACTCGACACCGCCCTCGATCTCGGACGCATCGAACGCCTGCTCGCCCTGGCGTGGGAGAGCGGCGCCCAACCGGTGGTCGCGCTCACCAAATCCGATACCGTGCAGGATGTTTCCCTCGCGACCGCGGAGGTGGCGGCAGTGGCGCCGGGTGCGACGGTGCTCGCGGTGAGCGCCGACACCGGCGACGGCATCGACGTCCTCACCGCCGTCATCGACGGAACGGTCACGCTCATCGGACCGTCCGGCGCGGGCAAGTCGACGCTCGCGAACGCGTTGCTCGGCGAGGACGTGCTCGCCACCGGTCGTGTCCGCGAGGGCGACCACAAGGGACGTCACACGACGGCGCACCGCGAACTCCTGCCGCTGCCCTCCGGGGGTGCCCTGATCGACACGCCGGGACTGCGGGGTGTCGGCATGTGGGACACCGCCGACGGCATCGACAAGACGTTTCCCGAGATCGAGGAGCTCGCGGCGCAGTGCCGGTTCGCGGACTGCTCGCACGGGACGGAACCCGGCTGCGCGGTGCTCGACGCGCTGGAGCGTGGCGCACTGCCCGAACGCAGGCTCGCCAGCTACCGCAAGCTGATTCGCGAGAACGGCTGGATCGCGTCACGCACCGACGCGAGGCTCCGGGCCGAGCGCGAACGCGAGTGGAAGAGCATCGCCCGCTGGCAACGTCAGATGTACCGCAGTCGCGGTCACTGACACGGGCGCCGACCCGCATCCCGGTTCGAGCGGTGAGCCGGGATGCGGACTGGCAACATGGGTATATGTTCGATCTTCGGAGAAAGGCCCGTCTCAAGCTTCAACGTGCCATGTCCGAGGTGGTGGCCGAATCGGATCGGCGGTCCCGCGAGCTCACCGAGAACCAGCACGACCAGACCCTGGCCGAGCTGAGCGCGACCAACCAGGAACTCGCGCGGGTGCTGTCCGAGCTGTCCGATGCCCGCATGGAGATCTCCGACGTCCAGCAGCGGCTCGGCGAACTCGAGCAGCAGGCCCGCCGCGACATCACGCAGGCGCTGGACGTGCGGGCCACGAACGAGGCCGCGGCGTTCGTGCTCGAGCACATGCCGAAGGCGCCCGTGTTCTGGAATCCGCAGGACACACTGCGCTACGGACTGTCGCAGGTGGAGGTCGAGGGACTGGCCCTCGAGTTCGGGGTGGCGTCGGGCACCACGCTCCGGATCATCGTCGAACAGTTGAAGGACGCCGAGCACGAGGTGTTCGGGTTCGACGTGTTCTCCGGTCTGCCGCAGACCTGGCGCACCGGATTTCCCGCCGGGGAGTTCGCGCAGCAGAAACTGCCGCACGTGCGGGGCGCGCAGCTGGTGCCCGGACTGTTCGAGGACACGCTGGCGGGCTTCCTCGAGAAGCACCCTGGACCGGTGTCGTTCGTGCATCTCGACGCCGACCTGTACTCGTCCACGAAGTCGGTGCTCGACCGGCTCGAACGGCGGCTGGTCGCGGGCACGGTGATCGTGTTCGACGAGTTCTTCAACTTCCCGGGCTGGCAGGAGCACGAGTACCGGGCGTGGACGGAGTTCGTCGACCGCACCGGCGTCCGCTTCGAGTACCTGAGTTACACCGCGAACCACGAGCAGGTGGTCGTGCGGATCACCGCACCAGCTTCACCGCCTGCGTGACGTTGAACGTCGCGCGTTCGTCGATCCGCAGCCCGGACCGCGCGAGCACGGCGAACGCCTCGGTGTCCTCGAAGTGGTACGGCGGCAGCGTCCACACCTCGTTGGACGTGTGCCGGATGACGCGCTCGGTGTCGCGGTCGTAGTCGGTGAAGAACCAGACCACGGAGCAGGAGTCGATCGGGCCCGCGAGGTCCGGGACGGCGAGTTCGTCGTCCCACAGCGACCCCCGGCTCGCGGCCGTGGTCCCGAGCCCGATGTCGCGGGTGCCGTCGAATGCCTCCGGCCGCACGTTCTTCACGAGCCGCAGCGATGTGGGGTTCCAGGCCGGCTTGTCGAACAGCACGCAGTCGCCGGGGCGGAGGTGTTCCCCGGCGAAACCGTTGACGGTGCTGAAGTCCATGCCGCTGGGTTTCGCCCACTGCTCGCGCTGGTCGAGGTAACTCGGCGATGCGGCCACCGCGAACACCGCGATCACCGCGGCGGACTGCCACCACTTCCGGGTCAGGGCGGCCAGGCAGAGTCCGCCGACAAGGGCCACCGCGGGCGTCGTGAATGTGAAGTACCGCGGGAGATACACCGGGCTGCGCAGAAGCGAATACGCGAGCAGCGCCGCCGTCGGCACCGCGATCCACGGCAGCGCGACGGACAGCACCGGGGGCAGCCGGCGACCGCGCACCAGCGCCACCGACCCGGCCACCACCAGGACGGCGAACAGCACCGCGAACCACGGTGCGCCGACGAACCACTGGTACTCGGCGACGGCCCGCGGCAGATGCCCGTCGAGCGGCGGGATCCACGCCACCTGGACGGATTCGCGGCGCACCAGTGCCACGAACGGCGCCGCGACCACCGCCCCCGCCGCCGTGGCCGACGTCCAACCGAGCCAGGACCGCCGGGCCTCGCGCAGCAGCAGGATCGTCAGCAGGTGCGCGGGAACGAGGGTGATCAGGTAGACGAACAACACGATCGACACCGCCAGGCCGGCGGCGTACAGCGCCCACAGCCACCACCGCCGGAGACTCAGTGCCGCAAGGAGAATCACGGTCAGCCAGACCGCGGCCGCCGCCGTGGCCGCGTAGCCGCGAGCCTCCGCGGCCGCCCACGTGACGCTGGGCAGGATCACGAACAGGATCCCGGACAGCACCGCCACCCGCCTGGTCGAGATCAGCGCACCGAGCACCACCACCCCTGCGCCCGCCGCGCCCGCGGCCAGGGCGCTCGGGAACCGGGCCGAGAACTCGGAGGCACCGAACGTCGCGAACCAGTAGCGCATCCCGACGTAGTACAGCCCGTGCACGGCATCGATGTGGCCGAGCAGATTCGACAGGTCGGGCCGGGACCGCTGACTCGAGTACAGCGTCGCGACCTCGTCGTACCAGAACGACGGACGCCAACTCCACGCCGCGCCGAGCACCACACCGACAGCGAAGACGAGGAACGAATCCCGGAGCAGCCCCCGCACATCGCGGGCCTGCAACGGTCCGGCCGACGTCACTGACCGTAGAGGCGAGCCCAGTTCTCCCGGCTGGTGAGCTGCGGCAACGCATCCCGGTACTGGCGCTGCGTCGACGCCGCATCCTCGCGGAACCGCTTCATCAGCTTCGCCGTCCGGGCCGTGAGCTCCCGGGCCGTCTCCTTGTCGCGGCGGCGCACCCGCACCCCGGACTGGGAGGCGTCGGTGATGACCGCGGTGTCGAACAACGACACGTGCCACCAGTGTGCCTCGGCCACAGGGATACTCGCGACACCGTGCTGGGTGCGGCCGAGCCACTGGTACGCGGCCCGCTTGGCGAGGACGAGGTCGATCTTGCTCTTGTCCGGCTCGAAACCGGCGTACCGGGTGACGAGGTCGGAGTTGCGGACACCGGGAATGTTCGACGCGGGGTGCTTGACGGTTTCGGGGAACCGCTTGCGCTCCTCACGGATCGACGCCAGCACGGCCTGACCGCCGTCCTCGAGCACCTTCGGGCCCTCGAGGAAGTCCTCGATACCGCGAATCATGGTGTACGCCAACCCGTACTGCATCGACACGAGGTACTGGGTGATCTCCCGCGTCATCCTCTTGCTCAGCGACTTGGCGTCGAAGTCACTGTGCAGCGCGGCCGCGATCAGCGAGTTACGGATGCTGAAGTACTTGGCCCAGTCGTCGCGGTCCTTCCAGTGGAAGTCCGCGTGCCACACACCGGCGTTGGGCAGGGTGACCGTGACGAATCCGGCGGCGCGGGCGCGGATGCCGTACTCGATGTCGTCCCACTGGAAGAACATCGGCAGCGGGAGCCCGATCTGCGCGACCACCTCGGCGGGGATCAGACACGACCACCACGCGTTGTAGCCGGCGTCGACGCGCTTGTGCTGCTTCTTCTTGATCAGGTTGATGTCGTGCCGCGACCCGGCCGCCCAGCGGCCCGCCTTCAGCTTCGACAGGTCCGCTTCCTCGGCGCTGACGTGCAGGTGCTCCGGGTTCATCAGGTACAGCATCTGCGCGCCGACGAGAGTCGGCTCCGTGGTGACGTTGGCGAATGCGTTCATCCGCAGGATCGACTCCGGCTCGCACAGGATGTCGTCGTCCATCAGGATCAGGTTGGCGTGCTCGTTGATGCCCGACACCTCGTACATGCCGCGGGTGAATCCGCCGGCCCCGCCGAGATTCGGCTGCCGCAGATAGACGAGCTTGTCGCCCAGGATCTCGGCGACCTCGGTGAACTTCTCCCGGTCCGACACGTGGTCGCTGCCCTGGTCGACCACGTACACGGCGTCGATGCCGGACGCCATCGTCGAGTCGTTCGCGATGGCGGCGACGGTCTCGGCGCAGTCGTCGGCGCGGTTGAACGTGCAGATCGCGATCGCGGCGGGCCGGATCACCGACGGCGCGGCGACGGTCCACTCCAGTTCGCTCACCGCGAGGGGGCCGTCGACGGCGGTGAACTCCACCCACAGGGAGCCGCCGTCGAGGTACGCGTCCAGCTTCGCCGACAGCGTCGCCGTGCCCGAGCCGTCGATCTGCGTCGTCGCGAGGATGCGCGAGTTCCCGCCCGAATCGGAGCCGCGCAGCGCCACCACGGCGCGTCCGTCGGCCTCGTGGTGGAACCCGACGGTCACGTCGGTGACCGTGGTCCAGCGCTGGTAGTAGCTGGCCGCGAACCGGCCGAAGTACGTGTCGGTGTCGACCGTCGCACCCTTTTCGAGGTTCACGACGTGGCGCTCGCGGTGGGCGCGGCCCTTGACGATCCTGGCGTACAGGTCGTCCTTGACCCGGGTGGTCGGTCCCGTGAAGAGACCTCGCGCCACCACGAGGCGGTCGGGTGCGCGATGCTCGGTGAGAGCACTCCGTACCGCGGCCGTGCTCCCGTCCACAGGTGCTACCGACGCAGACTCGTTCATAGTGCTCCTACTGTTCCCCGCGAGAGGTGGGCTGGACCGCGCCACGGCGACGGCACGATCCTCTTCTCGGTTCGCAGGGTATCAACCCCGCGACGCGCTCCCCGACCATGCGAGGCGCCCTCCGTCCCGGTGACGGGCCCGCAGCCGGAACAGCCCCACCCCCATCGCGAGCACATCGGCCCTGGATATGCGGGTTTCGTGGCTGTCGTGATCGGCGCTCAGACGCACCGGGACCTCGACCGGCACGATGCCCGCCCGCTCCGCGAGGTAGACGAGTTCGGTGGTGAACAGGAACCCGGGCTCGACGAGGTCGGGAACCAGTCTGCGCATGAGGTCGCCGTCCATCAGGACGGTGCCCTGGGGGTCGCCCGTGCGCATCCCGAGAACCACGCGGCGCAGCGCCGCGAAACCCCACGTCAGGGTTCCCCGGAGCGCGCCGCGTCGCACTTGCGAGTCGGGGTGGGCCTTGGAACCGATCACGACTTCGGGCAGTCGGCCGTCGTGGCCGGCGGCGAGCGTCTCGGCGCCGTCGAGGTCGTCGAACCCGAACGGCAGGTCGTCGGCGGTCAGCAGCACGTGCGCGCCGCGACTCGCCTCCGCTCCGGTACGCAACGCGTTGCCCATGCCCTTCTCGCTCCGCAGGACGGTCAGCGACACGGGTCCGGGTGCCCAGTCGGCGGCCAGGCGGCCGCAGATGTCCACGGTGTCGTCGGTGGAGCCGTTCTCCACCACGATGATCTCGACGTCGTGACCGGCCAGTCGTTCGGCCAGCCGGTGGAGGGTCTGCTCGATGACGGCGGCGGAATTGTAGGCGGGGATGACGACCGACAGCGCCTTCGGCGCACGTGCGCCTTTCTGGTCGTGGGAACAACCGAAAAGGCGCACGGGCGCAGCCTAACTCGTAGGCTCGGAGTCCGTGGCACCCTCCGCGTCCGTGTCCTCGACGTTCACCCGATCGATACACCGCATGCCCGAGTGGATGGTGGCATTGGCAGTCGCGGTGGCTGCCGCGGCAATCGCGACGATTCCCCGGATCGTGTACGACCGCTTCTACTACGGCGGCGACATGCTGGAATCGTTCGTGCCGTCCTGGCACCGGATCGGCACGGAACTCCTGGCCGGGCGGTGGCTCACCGTCAATCCCGACGCCTGGATCGGCGGGAACTATGCGGGCGAGGCCGCGTACGGCCTCTACAACCCGGTCAACCTGGCCAACTACATCCTGGCCGCGAACTTCGAGAACCTGTCCGTCGCGGCGTTCGTGATCATGGCCGAGTTCCTCGCGCTGTTCGCCCTCGCCACGTATCTGCTGTGCCGCGAATACGGTGCTCACCGCGGTCCGGCGGTCCTCGCCGGACTGACCATTCCGTTCAGCGGTTTCACCCTGTTCTACGAGGCGGCGGGCTGGCCGTCCGGGATGATGGCCGTCGCGTGGGTGACGCTGTTCTGGTGGTCGGCGCTCCGCCTCTCCCGCGGTCGCACGAACCCGCTGGTCACCTTCGTGATCGGCGCGCTGACGGTGAGCATGGGCAACCCGTACGCCGCGCTCGGCGCCGTCGTCGTACTCCTCGGCATCGGGATCGGTCTCCTCACACAGCGGCAGTTCTTCCGGTTGCTCGTGCTCGTCGTCACCGGCGCGTGCGCGGGCACCGCCGCGCTGGTGACGTACCTGCCGCTGTTCCTCAGCGTCGACGTCACCACCCGCGCAGGCAGCACAGGCATCTTCAACGACACGTTCCTGCAGCCGCAGATCGGCGGCCTCGCGGGACTGAGCAGCCCGTCGTATCTCCCCGTCATCATGACGTTCGGCGGGCCGGTCGAGGTGATCCCGTCGCTGTACCTCGCGTGGTTCGTGCTGCCACTGCTGCCGTGGCTGCCGTGGGGCCGGATCCGCACTCTGTTCGCGTCCGCGGAGTTCCGCCGCGCGCACGGACGACCACTGATCAGCCTGCTCGTGATCGCGGTCGTCTACTTCCTCTTCACGTTCGGACCGTCGAACGTCGGGATGTTCCGGTGGCCGATCCGGCTCGTCGAATACCTGTACCTGTGCGTGGTGATCGGCCTGGCGCTCGCGATGTCGCTGGGCATCGCGCGCGACCGGGTGCGTCACCGGGCTACGGCGTCGGCGGTGCTGATCGCGCTGGGCTTCTACCTGGCGTTCTCGTCCTCACCCGCCCTGACGCTGCGGCACACCCTGTTCGCGCTGCTCGTCGCGGCGCTGTGCGTGCTCGCGTACACCGGCTGGCGCACGCGGGGCCCGAATGCTCTCGTCGCCGCCCTGGTCCTGGGCACCGTGGTGGTGGCCGCCGCGCAGGTCTGGTCCCTCACCCACGACGTCGAGCGCGGCAGCCGCGTCGACCCGGCGAGTACATCGGTGCTGTCCGAGCAGACGGACCGCTACCAGGGCACCGTGCTGCAACTCGCCGACCTGGACGACACGTCCCACGAGGACGTCACCGCCGGCCGGATTCTGTTCGGCAACGAGATCATGGCCTCGTCCGTCGAGGGCAGCATCAACGCCTACACCGGCATCGGGTTCACCGAGTTCCAGGAAGCCCTGTGCATGGACTACCGCGGCGCCGTCTGCCCCGGGGTGTACGGGGCGCTGTGGCAGCCGGTGAACGCGGACATCCCGATCCCGCTGATCGACTACCTCCGGGTGTCGACGCTCGTCGTGGAGCACGGGCTCGTGCCCGAGGTCGCGACGGCACCGACCCCACCCGGCTGGCACGTCACCGAACGCAGCGACTCCCGGACGGTGTTGCAGCGGGACCGGCCACTGCCCCTGCCCGGACGCGTGTCGTTCGCGTCCGACGGCGTCCGGGTGCTCTCGTCCGACACGAGCGCGGCGACGGAGACAGTGCGGGTGGCAGGGAGCGGCGGCACCGTCTGGTTCGCGCGCCTCGCGTGGCCCGGCTACTCGGCCACCGTCGACGGCGAGCCGGTGGACGCGACCGCGGGGTGGCACGGTCTGCTCGAGGTGTCGGTGCCGCCGGGTGACCACGAACTGGTCGTGACGTTCCGCCCGCCGCGGCAGAACCTGTCCGTAGCGGCATTCGGCGCAGCGACGGTCGTGGTGCTGATCCTGTCCGTCGTCGATGCGGTGGTGCGCAGGCGCAAGCTCAGCGCGGCGACCACTCGGACGACGTGAACGCCGACACGTCGGCGGAGCCTGATCCCGCGACCGCTGCGGACGACAACGCGTCGGCGATCAGCTGGTGCCCGATCTGGTTCGGGTGGTCGCCGTCGTCGGCCAGCAGTCCGGTGGGGTCGCCGTCGCCCCACGCCCCCTTGAACGTGCTGAACAGGTCGACGTACGTGGCGCCCTCCGCGCCCGCGACCTCCGAGATGACGTCGTTGGCGCGCAACGTCAGCACGGCGCTGTCCCGGAGGAACTGCGGACCGTACAACTCGCGGGCCACGTCGCCGTCCGGGAAGACGTCCCAGTACCCGGTGACCAGCACCGCGGTCGGCTGACCGGCCCGCAGTTCGGCGATGCGGTCGAGCACGGACGTCAGCGTGGTCTGCAGCTGCGGGAGGACGGGTTCGAAGCAGCCGAGCCCGTCGTCGCCACCGCAGTCGCCGCCCAGGTAGTCGTCGAGTTCGGCGTAGAAGTCGTTGGCGCCGATCGTGACGGTGACGAGGTCGGCGTCGCGGACGGCGTCGGCGTCGTATTCGCCGGGATCGAGGGAGTCGAGCAGGTCGGTGCTGGTCCAGCCCCCGACACCCAGGTTGGCCACCTGCACGGGCAGCGCGTCGTCGCCGGACAGCTGATCGCCGAACAGTTCCACGAACGGCGTGCAGCCGGGGCATCCGTCACCGGCCGGGATCGAATCCCCCAGGCCCACGAGGGTCGCGGTCGGCGGCGGCGATTGTGGCTGCGGCTGCGCCACGGGCGGTGCCACAGCCGCGGAACAGCCGGCGAGGAGCGGAATCAGGACCGCTACGGGAACACCGAGAATCCAGCGTCGCACGGGGCCTCCCCATCACGTCCTGCGCCTCGGAGGGAGCGCTCGTCACCGGTCCGGACGAATTCTACCGACGGTCGCGCTCGGCTGCCGTTCCCCGCGGGACCGTGCGGACGTGCGCCCGCTCGCCCTGGGGACCGAACAGGCTGAGGATCTCCGCCGGTTGCGGCCCGGGGTTGCCGAACCAGTGCGGGACGTGGGTGTCGAACTCCGCGACCTCCCCCGGGGTCAGGATCACGTCGTGTTCGCCGAGCAGCAGTCGCAACCGGCCGGACAGGACGTACAGCCATTCGTAGCCCTCGTGGACCTGCAGGTTCGGGATGCCGTTCGGGTCACCCGGCGGGATCACGTGCTTGAACGCCTGGATCCCGCCGGGCCTGCGGGTCAGCGGGATGATCGTCGAGCCGTTCCGCTCCAGGGGCCGCAGATGGACGCGGGGGTCGCCGGTGGCGGGTGCGTCGACGAGTTCGTCGAGGGGCAGCTGATGGGCGCGGGCGAGCAGGAGCATCAGCTCGAGGGTGGGTTTCCGCTGGCCGGACTCGAGCCGCGACAGGGTGCTCACCGAGATCCCGGTGGATTCGGACAGCTGGGCGAGGGTCGCGCCGCGCTGCTGGCGGAGGGCTTTCAGCCGCGGTCCCACGGCGTCGAGGACGCCGTCCAGATCGGGTACGTCGTCGTTCACACCATCATGTTGCCACAGCGGCAAACTTGCTTGCCAGTTTCGCTGGCTCCCCGGACAGTAGACGTCACGAGGTCGACGAACGAAGGAGAACGCGATGGAAGATAGTTACGACGTAGTGGTCGTCGGTGGCGGCGCGGCCGGACTCGGCGGGGCACTGACCCTCTCGCGGGCACGCCGCTCGGTGCTCGTGATCGACGCCGGCGCCCCCCGCAACGCACCGGCCGGGCACATTCACAACTACCTCGGCCGAGAGGGCACACCGCCCGGCGAACTACTGGCCATCGGACGCGAGGAGGTCGCCGGGTACGGCGGCGAGATCGTGACCGGCACCGTCACGTCCGCCGACAAGGTCGGGGACGGCCAGTTCCGGGTGACGCTCGAGGACGGCGCGACCGTGCGGGCGCGCAGACTGCTCGTGACCACCGGCCTCGTCGACGTGCTCCCCGACGTCCCCGGGGTGGCCGAGCGCTGGGGACGCGACGTCCTGCACTGCCCGTACTGCCACGGCTGGGAGGTCCGGGACCAGCCGGTCGGCGTCCTGGCCGGCAGTCCGCTGGCGGTGCACCAGGCTCTGATGTGGCGACAGTGGACAGAGAACGTGACGCTGTTCCTGAACGACGCGGACGAACCCACCGGCGAGGAGTACGAGCAGCTCGCCGCACGCGGTATCGCCGTGATCGACGGCGGTGTGGCCGGGCTCGACGTGCAGGACGACCGGCTGACCGGGGTCCGGCTGCGCACGGGTCAGGTCTTCCCCGTGACCGCCGTAGTGGTCGCACCCCTGTTCCGGGCCCGCGCCGACTTCCTCACCAGCCTGGGCCTGGACACGACCGAGATGGAGATGGCCGGACACGTGATCGGCACCGCCGTCGCCGCCGACGCGACCGGCGCCACCGAGGTCCCGGGGGTGTGGGTGGCCGGCAACGTCGCAGACCCGAAGGCGCAGGTGATCGTCGCCGCCGGAGCCGGCCTGAGTGCCGCGGCTGCACTCAACGCCGACCTGATCGCGGAAGACACCCGCCTGGCGGTCGCCGGAGCGCTCAGCCGGTAGCCGACACCGTCGCCTCGTGGACCACGCGATGCGCGGGCAGGATCGAGTCGCGCTCCGCGTCGGCGTCTCCCTCGCCGCCGATCAGCCCGACGTAATGCGCGAGCTGGGCGGCGAGGGGTTCGTCGCTGTAGCGGAGGGTGGGGATCTCGATCACCGTCTGCTGCTTGTAGCCGTCGCGGTCGGCCGGCAGGTCGTCGTCGATGTGCCGGTAGATGGTGATGTCGCGGCGCAGAAGGTCGATCTCGATCAGGCGGTCCGGCTCCAACAGCGACAACTGCCGGACCTTCCGCTGACTCACCCGGCTGGCCGAGATGGTGGCCACCGCACCGGATTCGAAACGTAGCACCGCCTCCGCGCAGTCCTCGGCCTCGTTGCGCCGCGAACTGTCGTGGAAGTACCCGAACTCGGCCTTCACGCCGACGGGCGGTGACCCGACGAAACCGATCGCGAGGTCGACGTCGTGGATCAGCAGGTCGGTCGCGACGCCGGTGGGGATGCGGGAGACGAACGGCGAGTGCCGGATTCCGTTGACCTGCCACACGTCACCGGCGAATTCGCGGGCCGTCCGGACCGCCGGGTTGTATCGCTCGAGCAGGCCGCACATCAGCGGAACACCGGTCGCGGCCGCACGCTTCACCAGATCGGTGCTCTCCTCGTACGTTGCGGCGAGCGGCTTTTCGACGAGCACCGGCTTGCCGAGGTCGAGGACGCGGCCCGCCAACTCGTAGTGGGCGGGTGTCGCCGCCGCGACGACGGCGGCATCGATGCCGTCCAGTTCGTCGAAATCCGCGGCCCATGCGGTGTCGAACCGCGCGGCGACCTCCCGCCCGTGTTCCTCCCGCGGTTCCACGAGCAGGGCGAGGTCACACAGCGGGGACTGCGCGAGAACGCGGGCGTGCAGCGAACCCATCTTGCCGGATCCGACGAGCGCGATCCGCGGTCGCGTGGACGTCATCGCGCCTCCATCGCCTCGCGCACCGCGGCGACGATCCGGTCGACGTCGTCGGTGGAAAGTGCGGCGTGGACGGGGATGCTGAGGCACCGACGGGCCACGGATGTCGCGACCGGCGTCGGTGAGGCGATCACGCGGGGATGCTCGCGGTAGCAGTCGTAGTCGTAGACGGTTTTCGGGTAATAGACGCCGCTGCCGACGTCCCGATCGCTCAGGCGCTGCGCGAGGGTGTCGCGGTCGATCGGCGCATCGGGCGCGAGGATCACGGTGAACTGGTGCCACACGTGCCCGCGGCCCGCGAGTTCCGAAGGCAGAACGAGACCTTCGACGTCCTTCAGCCCGGTCCGCAGCGCCTCGGCGTTGCGGCGGCGCGACTCCACCTGTTGCAGATAGGAACCCAGCTGCGGCAACCCGAGACTGGCCTGCAGATCCGTCATCCGGAAGTTCTGGCCCGCCATCTCGTATTCGTAGCGCCGGCGCATGCCCTGGTTTCGCAGCACCCGCAACCGGTCGGCCACCGCGTCGTCGTCCGTCGTGACCATGCCGCCCTCGGCGGTGGTGAGATTCTTGGTCGCGTAGAACGAGAAGCAGCCGAGCCCGAAACTGCCCGCACCCTTGCCGTCGAACGTGGCACCGTGTGCCTGCGCGGCGTCCTCGACGACGGCGAGCCCCTCGGTCTCGGCCAGCGGCATCAACGCACCCATGTCCGCGGTCTGCCCGTAGAGATGCACCGGCATCAGCACCCGGGTGCGCTCGTTCACGCACTGCGCCACGGCGTCGGGGTCCAGCGCGAAATCGGCCTCCCCGATGTCCGCGAACCGGGCCGTCGCGCCGGAGTCGAGAATCGCGTTGAGCGTGGCCACGAACGTGAACGGGGTGGTGAGCACCTCGTCGCCCGGTTGGAGATCCAGCACCCGCAGCGCCGCGATCAGCGCGGTGGTGCCGCTGTTGACGGCCACGGCGTGCCGGGTGCCGACGAGCTCGGCGAACCCCTCCTCGAACCTCGCGACCTTCGGTCCCTGCGCGACCATCCCTGATCGCAGGGTGTCGAGAACCTCGCGCTCGACGTCCTCTCCGAAAGAGATACTCGAGATCGCGATCACGGTTCCTCCGATAGATTGACGTGCGTTCACACCGTCTTCACAGATTGCACCCTCTTGAAGGTTCCCACGGTCTGCACGGCTCCTGGAAGGAATCGCCAACTTTCATGACCATCGGTGAAAACTGCGAGATCCACCCGACCGTCGTGATAGGCGACGGCGTCACGATCGGGGACCGCGTGAGCATCGGACCGTATGCCGTCCTCACCGGCCCGCTCGACATCGGCGACGACTGCTGGATCGGCGCCCACGCGACGCTCGGGGCGCCGCCGGAGTGGATCGGGAAGACGCATCCCCGCACGTGGACGGAGATCAGCCCGCACCAGGGGGTCGTGATCGGCGCGGGCACCGTGATCCGGGAGATGAGCGCCGTCCAGCAGGGAGCCGAGCGGCCGACGACCATCGGGCGCGGCGGATTCGTCATGAACCACACGTCCGTCGAGCACGACGTCCGGATCGGCGAAGACTGCGTCCTCTCGCCGTCCAGCACCCTCGGCGGTCACGTGACCCTCGGCGACGGAGTCAATCTCGGCATGAGCGCGGTGGTGCATCAGCGGCGGGTGATCGGTGCGCGCGCGATGGTGGGAATGGGATCGGTCGTCGCCAAGGACATTCCGCCGTTCGCCACGGTGTTCGGCAATCCGGCCGCCCTGCGCGGCACCAACCGGGTGGGCATGAGCCGCGCCGGGATCGCCGACCGGGACATCGCGGCCGTGGCGGCGCTGTACGCCTCGGGGCGGCTCGACGCCGACGCGGAACTCCCCCAGTCGCTCGCCGGCGCGTTCGCCTGGTGGCGGGAGCTGGCGGTGAAACCGCTCGTTTCCTGATCCGGCGCCCACCGATTGCTATCGTCGGAAACGAACGCTGCACCGTCGCAGCGCACTGCCGGTGAGGGGGTGGTCCTCGTGGACGCCGATCCCGAGATCGTCCCGGACCGCGGCGGTCGCGCCGTCCTGATGAACGCGCTGCGGATCCTCGTCACCCTCGCGATCGTCGTCGCCGTCGTGTTCGCCGTGAAATCGCAGTGGGCCGAGGTCAGGGACACGATCACCCAGCTGGACTGGTGGGCGCTCGCCGTCTCCGCGGTGTTCGTCTTCCTCGGCATGGGCGCGGCGGTGCGCGCATGGCAGCACGCGCTCGGCGCCCTCGAACACCCGATCCCCGCCTTCGACGCCGCCCGCTGCTACCTGGTCGGCCAGCTCGGCAAGTATCTGCCGGGCAGCGTGTGGGCGTTCGTCCTCCAGACCGAGCTCGTGCGCCGGGCCGGGGTGTCGCGGGCCAACGGATTCGTCGCCGTCCTCGTCACCGTCGGGCTGAGCATCACGTCGGCGCTGGTCGTCGGGCTGCTGGCGCTGCCCGCCCTGTTCCACATCAGCACCGTCGCGGCGGTCGCGGTGATCGTTCTCGTCCCGATCGCGCTCGTCTGCTGCTACCCACCGGTCCTCACCCGGCTCGTGAACCTGGCCCTGCGGATCCTGCGGCGTGCCCCGCTGCAGCGGCAGCTGACCATGCACAAGATCGGGCTGGCCCTCGGCTGGTGCGCCGTCAGCTGGGTCCTCTACGGCGTGCACCTCTGGTTCCTCGCGTCGAGTTCGGCGGGATTCGAGGCGGGCACCCTGGTGCAGTGCATCGGCGCGATCGCCCTCGGCATGTGCGCCGGCGTGCTGGTGGTCGTCGCGCCGTCCGGCATCGGGGTCCGCGAGGCCGTCGTCGTCGCGGCTCTGTCCCCGTTCATGGACAGCGGGGTCGCGCTCGGGCTGGCCCTCGCGTCACGCCTGGTGTTCACGCTGTGCGAGGTGCTCGCCGGCTTCGTCGCCGCGATCGCCGGTTCGCGTTCGCTGCGCAACGCCCTCGTCCACGAGGACTCCCGGGTTCCGCAGCCGTCCTGAGGAGATCGCGATGACGGACGCCTGGGAGATCGATCCCGCGTACGAGCGCTACATCGGCCGCTGGAGCCGGCCGGTCGCGACGCAGTTCCTACGGTGGCTGGCCGCCGGCCCGGGCGGCGCATGGTGCGACGTGGGTTGCGGGACGGGCGCCCTCGCCCACACCGTTCTCCGCACGGCGGATCCGGCCCGGGTGGTCGGCGTCGAACCGTCGCAGCCCTTCGCGGCGGCGGCTCGGGCCGGCACGGACGATCCCCGCTTCGACGTCCGGTCTGGCACCGCCGAATCCATCCCCGCCGAGGACGGCGAGTTCGACCGCGTGGTGTCCGGGCTCGTCCTCAATTTCGTTCCCCATCCGATCGACGGGCTCGCCGCGATGCGCCGAGTCACGCGCACCGGCGGGACGGTCGCCGGGTACGTGTGGGACTACGCCGAGGGAATGCAGATGATTCGCGCGTTCTGGGACGCCGCCCGCGAACTCGACGAGAAGGCCGCGGACCTCGACGAGGGCGTCCGCTTCCCGCTCTGCCGGCCGCAGCCTCTCCGCGACGCACTGTCCACCGCGGGGCTGGCCGCGGTGGAGGTGCACCCGCTCGACGTGCCCACCGTGTTCGCCGACTTCGACGATTTCTGGCGGCCGTTTCTGGGCGGGCAGGGACCGGCGCCCGGATACTGCGCGTCCCTGCCCGCCTTACGTCGAGACGAGCTTCGCGACCTGCTCGATGCCCGCTCGAGGCGCGACGACGCAGGCCGCATCGCACTGACCGCGAGAGCGTGGGCGTTCCGCGGAACCGTCAGCCGATGACGGATTCCGTGGCCGCGTACGCCTTCTCCGCGGATTCCTTCTGCGCCCGCCACCACGACTCGTTGTCGCGGTACCACCGCACGGTGGCCTCGAGCCCGCTGCGGAAATCCTTGTATTGCGGCGTCCAGCCCAGTTCGGTGCGCAGCCGCGTCGAATCGATCGCGTAGCGCAGGTCGTGGCCCGGGCGGTCGGTGACGAAGTCGAGGTCGTCGGCGTCGCGGCCGAACAGTTCGAGCAGCGTTCCGACGACGGTCCGGTTGTCGACCTCGCCGTCCGCGCCGATCAGATACGTCTGACCGAGACTCCCCTTCTCCAGGATCGTCCAGACGGCCGCGTTGTGGTCGTCGACGTGGATCCAGTCGCGCACGTTCTTACCGCTGCCGTACAGGCGGGGGCGCACCCCGTCGATCAGGTTGGTGATCTGGCGCGGAATGAACTTCTCGACGTGCTGGTACGGGCCGTAGTTGTTGGAACAGTTCGACAGGGTGGCCCGCACCCCGAACGACCGCGCCCAGGCCCGCACCAGCAGGTCGCTGGACGCCTTGGTGGCCGAGTACGGGCTCGACGGGTTGTACGGGGTCGACTCGGTGAAACGCTCGGGGTCGTCCAGTTCGAGGTCGCCGTACACCTCGTCGGTGGAGATGTGGTGATACCGGACGTCGTGGGCGCGGACGGCCTGCAACAGCGAGAACGTGCCCATCACGTTCGTCTGCACGAACGGCGTCGGGTCGGCCAGCGAATTGTCGTTGTGCGATTCCGCGGCGAAGTGGACCACCGCGTCCGAGTCCGCGACCAGACGGTCCACCAGCGCGAAATCCGCCACATCGCCGTGCACGAACTCGATGCGGTCGGCCACCGGGTCGAGCGACCGCCGGTTGCCGGCGTACGTCAGCGCGTCGAGCACCGTCACCTGCGCGTCCGGGCGCTCGGCGACCGTCTGGTGCACGAAATTCGCACCGATGAACCCGGCGCCGCCTGTCACGAGAAGCCTCATGTGCACCCACCCTAGTGGCGCGCCCGAGTTTCTATCCGACGCGAACACTGGAACACTGCGCACATGCGCGGAATCATCCTGGCAGGCGGTACCGGGTCCCGGTTGCACCCGATCACTCTCGGAGTGAGCAAGCAACTGGTCCCGGTCTACGACAAGCCGATGATCTACTACCCGCTCTCCACCCTGATGCTGGCCAACATCCGGGACATCCTCGTCATCACCACCCCGCACGACGCGGAGCAGTTCCGCCGGCTCCTCGGCGACGGCTCCCAGTTCGGGGTGAACCTCACGTACAAGGTGCAGGAGGAACCGAACGGCCTGGCGCAGGCGTTCGTGCTCGGCGCCGACCACATCGGCAACGAGTCCGTGTCCCTCGTCCTCGGCGACAACATCTTCTACGGCCCCGGACTCGGTTCCCGGCTGAACCGCTTCGAGAACATCGACGGCGGCGCCGTGTTCGCCTACTGGGTATCCGATCCCAGTTCCTATGGTGTGGTCGAATTCGACGACACGGGCCGGGCGATGTCGATCGAGGAGAAGCCTGCCACCCCGAAGTCGAACTTCTCGATCCCCGGACTGTATTTCTACGACAACGACGTCGTGTCGATCGCGCGCGACCTGAGCCCGTCGGACCGCGGCGAGTACGAGATCACCGACGTCAACCAGGCGTACCTGCAGGCCGGACGGCTACAGGTCGAGGTGCTTCCCCGCGGAACCGCCTGGCTCGACACCGGCACCGTCGATTCGCTGCTCGAGGCGGCGAACTTCGTGCGCACGCTCGAACACCGGCAGGGGCTGAAGATCGGCGTCCCGGAAGAGGTCGCGTGGCGCCGCGGGTTCATCACCGACGCCGAATTGTGCGCCCGCGCCGACACTCTCGGAAAGTCCGGATACGGCGACTATCTCCTCGAACTTCTCGAACGCGGCAAGGACTGGTGACGTGGAGTATCGGGAACTGAAGGTTCCGGGCGCCTGGGAGATCACCCCGCGGCAGTTCGGCGACGACCGCGGCGTGTTCCTCGAATGGTTCAAGGGCTCGGAGTTCGAGGCCGCCGTCGGGCACAGCCTCGAACTCGCGCAGGCCAACTGCTCGGTGTCCGCCGCCGGTGTCCTGCGCGGCATCCACTTCACCGACAACCCGCCCGGGCAGGCGAAATACGTCACCTGCGTCAAGGGTGCGTTCCTCGACGTCATCGTCGACCTGCGCGTCGGGTCGCCGATGTTCGGGCAGTGGGATTCGGTGCTCATCGACGACGTCGACCGCCGCGCGGTCTACCTTCCGGCCGGTGTCGGCCACGCGATCCTGTCCCTCGAGGACGCGTCGACCGTGATGTACCTGTGCTCGATCGAGTACACCCCCGCCCTCGACCACGACCTCCACCCACTCGATCCCGAACTGGGAATCGATTGGCCCACGGTGGGCCGGGACGGCAGCCCGCTGACGTTCCAGCTGTCCGAGAAGGATTCGGCCGCACCGTCTCTGAAGCAGGCCCTGGACGCCGGAGTGCTGCCCACCTACCCCATGTGAGTGTTTTTGCGTGCCCGCGCACTCGATGGCACTCACATGGGGTGGCAGGATGCGGACATGACAACTGACACCGGCGAGCGGTTGGAGGTCCGGCGGGCTGTCGCCGCGGACCCGGCGACGATCTTCGGCCTCCTCTGCGATCCCGCGGGACACGTGGCGATCGACAGTTCCGGGATGCTGATGTCCGCGGAAGGGGACCGCGTCACGGCGGCGGGCGACACGTTCGTCGTGCACATGGACCGCGACGCGTTGAACGACTTCGACCTCGGTCTCTACGACGTGACGGTCACGATCGAGACGTTCGTGCCCGACCGGGAGATCTCCTGGAAGGTCCTCGGGCAGATCCGGCCGCAGATCGGGCACGTGTACGGCTACCGGCTCGAGCCGATCGACGAGGGAACGATGGTGACGTCGTTCTACGACTGGTCGTCCATCGACCCGGTGTGGCGCGAGTCCGGGATCTTCCCGGTGATTTCCGAGAACGCCCTGCGCGCGACGCTGGGCATCCTCGCGCGCACGGTCGCCCCCGGGCGTCCGCGACCACAAATCGATCCACAGAATTGAAACGTGTTCTAGTATCGAGGGCGTGAACTTCGTCGTCGTCGACCACCCCCGGCCGGGCATCGCCCTGGTAACGCTCAACCGCCCGGAACGCATGAATGCGATGGCGTTCGACGTGATGATCCCGTTCCGCGACGCGCTGGAGAAGATCAGCAACGACAACGCGGTGCGCGCGGTGGTGATCACCGGTGCGGGCCGCGGCTTCTGCTCCGGCGCCGACCAGAGGTCGGCGGGCACGCTCCCCCACGTCGACGGCCTCACCCCGCCGACCGTCGCCCTGCGGGCCATGGAGATGCTCGACAACGTGGTGCTCTCGCTCCGCCGGATGCACCAGCCGGTGATCAGCGCGGTCAACGGCGCGGCCATCGGCGGCGGCCTGTGCCTGGCGCTCGCCTCCGACATCCGGATCGCGGCGGACGACGCCTACTTCCGGGCGGCGGGCATCAACAACGGCCTGACCGCGAGCGAGCTGGGCCTGAGCTACCTGCTGCCCCGGGCGATCGGTTCGTCCCGGGCGTTCGAGATCATGCTGTCCGGTCGCGACGTGCACGCCGACGAGGCCGAGCGGATCGGACTCGTGTCGCGATGCGTGCCCGGCGAGGACCTCCTGGACGAATGCTTCGACCTCGCCGAGCGCATGTCGCGGTTCTCCCGGCCGGGCCTGGAACTGACGAAGCGCACGCTGTGGTCCGGGCTCGACGCCGCCTCACTCGAAGCCCACATCCACCAGGAGGGTCTCGGGCAGCTGCTGGTGCGGCTGCTGACCGACAACTTCGAGGAGGCCACCGCCGCGCGGAAGGACAAGCGCGAACCCCGGTTCCGGGACCGGCGCTAGGCCGCCTGCCCCGTGCGGGGTTGACGAGGGCCGAGACTCGTCAACCACGCACAGGGCCGAAGGCCTTCGGAGTATCTTTCGGACATGTCGAAGCCACCTCTGACACCGAAAGCCGCCGAGATGTTCGCTCGGCCCAATTACGCCACCATCGCCTGCGTCCGACCCGACGGCCAGCCCGTGTCCGTGGCCACCTGGTACCTGTTCGAAGACGGCAGGGTGCTGGTCAACATGGACGCCGAGCGTCGACGCCTGGACTACCTGCGCGGCGACCCCCGCGTCAGCCTCACCGCGATGGACCCCGACGACTGGATCACCCACGTCAGCGTCCAGGGCCGGGTGGCCGAGTTCGTGGACGACGAAGAACTCGCCGACATCGACCGCCTCGCGACGCATTACACCGGCAAGCCGTACCCCGTCCGCGACCGCAAACGGGTCAGCGCCTGGATCGAGATCGACACCTGGCACGGCTGGGGATCGCTGAAACAGTCCTGAACCGACTCCGCGACGACGACAACCGGGCATGACGACCCCCCGCGTCGCAACGGTCCTCGCCGTGGCCACGGCGGTGATCGGCAGCCTGCTGCTGAGCGCACCACCGGTCCGCGAACCGGGGACGCCCGCGGCGACGGTCGCTCAGCCCGCAGCGCCTCCTCCGCCGCCGCCCGTGGTCCTGACCCCGGAGGAGGTCGAGGCCAGGGCGATCCCGGCGATCGTCACCCTCGTCGCGGATTCGGGCCTCGTCGAAACCGCGGGAACGGGGATCGTGCTCACCCCCGACGGCGTCGTCCTCACCAACCATCACGTGATCGACGGCGCCCTCGACATCAGCGCGGTGAGCCTGGGCAACGGTGCGGAGTACGTCGCGGACGTCCTCGGGTACGACAGTTCCCGCGACGTCGCGGTACTCCGCCTCCAGGGCGCGGGCGACCTCCCGGTGGCGACCCTCGCGAAGGACACCACCATCGGAATCGGCGACCCGGTTACCGCGGTGGGTAACGCGGAGGGAGGCGGGGTTCCGGTGGCGGCCCGCGGGTTCGTGACCGACGTCGAGCAGACGATCACCGCCCGCAGTTCCACCGACGGTTCCCGGAACCGGCTGAACGGGCTGATCCAGATCGACGCGGCCGTACGTCCCGGCGACTCCGGCGGCCCCCTCGTCGACGCCACCGCCGCCGTCATCGGCGTCAACACCGCGGGCAACGCCGACTCCGACCCCACGAAACCCGCTCCCATTCAGCCGAGATCGTATGCGGTGCCCATCGACATCGCGATGACGATCGTCGATCAGGTCCGCGCCGGAACCACGTCCGCCACCGTGCACATCGGCGACACCCCTCTCCTCGGGATCAGCGTCACCGACGACGATCGGGGCGCCGAAGTGCTCTGGGTCAGCATCGGCACCCCCGCCGACGACGCCGGCATCGAGATCGGAGACGTCATCACCGAATTCGACGGAACACCCGTCCGGTCCTCGGACGATCTCAGCAAACGCATGATCGCGCGGCACCCCGGCGACGAGGTCGCGGTGCGCTGGTTCGACGAGAGCGGACAACAGCGATCGACGACGATCGTGCTCGAGAAAGGCCCGCCGCGGTAGTCAAGCGGTCTTGTCCCGGGCGACACCGTCGTCCGGTCGCACGCGTGTCGTGACGAAACGCGCGATACGCCGAAGCACCGCACGGCTTTCCGGCAGACCGGGCCACAACGCCGGGAACGCGTGCACCTGGCCGTCCCAGATCTGCAGCGTCGTCGGAACACCCGCAGCGCTCAGCCGATACGCCATCAGCTCCGAATCCGACCTCAGCACCTCACCTTCCGCAGCGACCAGCAGCGCAGGCGGCAGACCCTCGAGAGTCCCGTTCACGGGCGACAGCGCGGGGTCGAGCACGCCGTCCACCTCGCCGCCGAGCTTGCCGATGGTGACGAGCGCCTCCACGGGCGCGAACACGTCGCGGGCGGCATTGGCGTGCACCAGCTTGTCTGCGCAGTCCAGGTCCAGCAGCGGCGACAGTCCGACCAGGCCGGCGGGCAGATCGACGCCCTCCTCGCGGGCCTTCAGCGCGGTCGCGAAGACGAGGAACCCGCCGGCCGAGTCGCCGGCGAACACCGTCCCGCCCGCGCGGGCTCCGTTCTCCAGCAACCACTTGTACGCCGTCAGGCAGTCGTCGACCGAACCGCTGATGTTCGTGTCAGGCAGTTGCCGGTAGCCGACGTGCATCACCGGCAGCCCGGTCAGCTTCGCGATCGTCGCGACCACCGGCCGATGCGTGTTCAGCCCGCAACACAGAAACCCGCCGCCGTGCAGGTAGAGGACTACACCGTCACCCAGATCCGGAGACACCCCCGGCGCGCGCACGATCTCCGCGTCGAATCCGGGCAGTCGCACCTTCTGTCGGCGAATTCCGGACGCGGGACGGATCCCCGCCGCCAAGTCCAGCAACGCGGCCCTGCGAATCGCCGATTCGTTGATCGGGGCCATCCGCACCACAGGCCGGAGAAACCACCTGCACGCCTGGTAGAGAACCTGGGATTCGATACTCGGCCCCGCCAGCCTCGCCCCCGAACGGTACTGGACGATCGGTGTCCCGCTCCGCTGCTGCGCGGACGGCTTGCGGTCGTTCGGCACAGATTTCATGCCTTCTCCCCTGGTCGCCGGTACCCGTCGCCGTTGACGGATACGTAACTTCAACCTTGGAGTACCCGCCGCGGTCGTGTGTCACTCATGGTGGCTTCGGCCCCAAGTCGTTATCCCCTTTGCCCGAATCGTTATCGCAGGCGTGGCAAGTGGGCCATCGAGGGGTCGACTCAGCCGAAATCGAGCTCGTCGAGCTCGTCCACCACGGTGACCTTGCGCTTTCGTCCGCCCATCATCCTGCCGATGCCGCGACGCCCGCCGGCGTCCGCGTTGCCCGAGGGCAGGATCCGCTGCGGCGCCACCCGGGGTCGTGCCACGTGCACGGGGGGAAGCGTCGCGGCCGGGGGTTCCACGGTGTCGGGAGTCGCTACGGGTGCCCGGGGCGGGAGGGGAGGCCGGGGCGGGAGCGGAGCCGGCACCGCGATCGCGGGCGGCGGCGGCAGGACCGGTTCGAAGACCCGCTCGCGGCGAGGCACGTCCGTGTCCCGGAGATCGACGTCGTCGAGATCGACCACCCACCGCACCCGGTTCTCGAGGCCGCGGTCCTGCAGCTCGGCCCAGATCTCGTCGTGCCACGTCGAGGGTTCGCCGCTGCCGAACGCCCGGGAGTTCGCACTGACCCACACCACGTCCTCGGACGGGCGGCGATCGGCGATGTCCAGGACCGTCAGCCAGTTCACCGTGGCGGTGTAGCCGTACCGCTTCTTGTCCACGTACGGGCGACGACGCTGCAACTCGCGACCGGCGATGTCGAGGTGCGATACGTGGGCCGGCTCGATCACGTCGCAGCCCATCGCCTCCAGCTGCCGGGCGAGCGAGTCGACGTACCCGTCGGCCTTGGCCCGGGCGGCGTCCACGAAGACCGACAGGTCCTCCCGGAGCCCGAGCCGGTCGTACATCCGCGCCTGGACGGTCAGGGCGTCGATCATGGCGACGGATTCCCGCTGGTACCGGTGCGCTACCTCGACGAGGACGAGGCGGGGAACGAGCACCCGGCTGCCGTGGTCGAGGGCGTCGCGGACGAACGTCTCGAAGCGCGCGTCTCGTGTGACGGCCGAGGTGTCGAGAACAATCAGCATTGATCGATTCTCACCGAACACGCCTGCCGCGCCAGAGAAGTTGCTGAGTCGTTACCGAAACACCCGGATCGGGGTCATCGCAGCACCCATCGGGGCATTGCCGTGTGGTTGCCCGGCAGGCCCTAGTGGATCTTGAAGATCACCGCGCGCTGCACGACGAAATTGATAACCGTCGCCGTGCCCTGGGCGATGACGAACGCAAGCGGCAGACGCCACCATTCGTCGGGGAAAGCGTGATACATCACCCAGTTGAGGCCCACCTGCACGGCGAACGTGACCGCGTAGAGGATGACGACGGCCACGAAGCGGGCACGGCTCGGTTCGGCCTTGAACGTCCACCGGCGGTTGATCAGGTACGCGGTGGTGGTGCCCGCGATGAAGCTGATCGACTTCGCCACGTTCACGGGGAGCCCGACCACTTCGAACAGCAGGACGTACAGTCCGAAGTCGACGATCGCCGACAATCCGCCGGTCAGGACGAAACGGATGATCTGCGTCTTCAGGTCCAGTGCGTCGTCCGCGATGTTCTCGGTGACGGGGATCTCGACGGGGAGCGGAACGTGCGGTTCGTGCTCGTGACTCGGCTGGGTTTCTGACACGACGACGAGGCTAGCGCCCCGTGAGTACTTGTCGACCGCGTGCGGTGGATAAGCACGCACGGGCCCGCGGGGCCGGCCTCCGGGTACCCTCTACCTCGATGTCCACGACAGCAGAAGAGACGCCCACCCAGGCGCTCCCCACACAGACCCGCACCCTCACCGGCTGGGGACGCACCGCGCCCACCACCGCGCAGGTGCTGTCCACTCCCGACGTGGAAGTGATCGCGCGAGCGGTCGCCCAGGTCGCGGAGCAGAACGAGTCGAAGCCCGCTCACCTGCAGCGTGGGGTGATCGCCCGCGGCCTCGGCCGCTCCTACGGCGACCCGGCGCAGAACGCCGGTGGCCTGGTCATCGACATGAATGCGCTGAACCGGATCCACCGCATCGACCGCGACACCCACCTGGTGGAGGTCGACGCCGGCGTCAACCTGGACCAGCTGATGAAGGCGGCCCTGCCGTTCGGTCTGTGGGTTCCGGTGCTGCCGGGCACCCGGCAGGTCACCATCGGCGGCGCGATCGGCTCCGACATCCACGGCAAGAACCATCACAGCGCCGGCAGCTTCGGCAACCATGTGGTGTCGCTGGACCTGCTCACCGCCGACGGCAAGGTGCGCACACTGACGCCGAAGGGCGGCCGCAACGACCCCAAGGGCGCGCTGTTCTGGGCGACGATCGGCGGCATGGGCCTGACGGGCATCATCCTCAAGGCGACCATCAAGATGACGCCCACCGAGACGGCGTACTTCATCGCCGACGGCGACGTCACCCAGACGCTCGACGAGACCATCGCGCTGCACAGTGACGGCAGCGAATCCAACTACGAGTACTCGAGCGCCTGGTTCGACGCCATCGCGGCGCCGCCGAAGCTGGGTCGCGCGGCGATCTCCCGCGGTTCGCTCGCGAAGCTCGACCAGTTGCCGGCCAAGCTGCAGAAGAACCCCCTCGCGTTCGATGCCCCGCAGCTGCTGACGTTCCCGGACGTCTTCCCGAACGGCCTCGCCAACAAGTTCAACTTCTCGATGATCGGCGAGCTGTGGTTCCGAAAGTCCGGCACCTACCGGGACAAGGTTCAGAACTTGACGCAGTTCTACCACCCGCTCGACATGTTCGGTGAGTGGAACCGCGCCTACGGATCCAACGGGTTCCTGCAGTACCAGTTCGTGGTGCCGACCACCGCGGTCGAGGAATTCAAGGCCATCATTCGCGACATCCAGAAGTCGGGGCACTACTCGTTCCTCAATGTGTTCAAGCTGTTCGGCGAGGGCAACCAGGCCCCGCTGAGCTTCCCGATCCCGGGCTGGAACATCTGTGTCGACTTCCGCATCAAGCCCGGCCTGAACGAGTTCGTCACCGAACTCGACAAGCGGGTCCTGAAGTTCGGCGGCCGCCTCTACACGGCCAAGGACTCGCGGACCACCGCCGAGACCTTCCACGCCATGTACCCGCGGATCGACGAGTGGATCGCCACCCGCCGCAAGTACGACCCCACCAATGTCTTCGCCTCCGATATGTCCAGAAGGTTGGAACTCTAGTGATCAACGCTGTCGGGAACCCCCAGACACTGCTGCTGCTCGGTGGCACCTCCGAGATCGGTCTCGCGATCTGCGAGGAGTACCTGAAGAAGGCGCCGATGCGGGTGATCCTCGCCGCGCTGCCGGGTGATCCCGGTCGCGATGCCGCCGTCGCCCAGTTGAAAGCGGCCGGCGCCAACGCCGTCGACGTCATCGACTTCGACGCCGTCGACACCGAGAGCCACCCGAAGGTCATCGACGAGGCGTGGGCGAAGAGCGACGTCGACGTCGCCATCGTCGCGTTCGGCCTGCTCGGCGACGCCGAGGAACTGTGGCAGAACCAGCGCAAGGCCGTCCAGATCGCCGAGGTCAACTACACGGCCGCGGTGTCGGTGGGCGTGCTCGTGGGCGAGAAGATGAAGGCACAGGGCTTCGGCCAGATCATCGCCATGTCGTCCGCCGCGGGCGAGCGCGTGCGCCGCTCCAACTTCGTGTACGGATCCACCAAGGCCGGACTCGACGGCTTCTACCTCGGACTCGGTGAGGCGCTGCGCGAGTTCGGTCCGCGCGTCCTCGTCATCCGTCCCGGCCAGGTCCGCACCCGCATGTCCGCGGACGTGAAGGAAGCCCCGCTCACCGTGAACAAGGAAGACGTGGCCAAGCTCGCCGTCACGTCGGCGGAGAAGGGCAAGGATCTCGTGTGGGCGCCGGGCGCCTTCCGCTACGTGATGATGATCCTGCGGCACATCCCGCGACCGATCTTCAAGAAGCTGCCCATCTAAGCTTCGCCCTCGTGACGGAAGCAGACGTAGCACCGGCCCGACGGTCCCTGTCGACAGCTGTCGAAATGCTGCTGGGGGCCGTCGTGGCCGCAGTGGTGGCGGCGGTCGGACTGTTCGCGTTCGCGCGGGTGCAGTGGCCGGCGTTCAACTCGTCCAACGTGACCCAGGCCGTCACCACGGTCGGCCAGGTCGTGGCCATCGCAGGTATCGCGGTGTCCGTCCTGCTCGTACGACTGCACCGGGCCCCGCGGTTCGCCCGGCTGCTGTCGTGGGCGAGCCTGTCCGGGTTCGTGACCGTCACCCTCGGTCTGCCTCTCGCAGCCACCAAGCTCTACCTGCACGGCGTCTCCGTCGACCAGGAGTTCCGCACCGAGTACCTCACGCGGCTGACCGACTCGGCGGCGTTGCGCGACATGACATATGCCGACCTGCCGCCGTACTACCCGGCCGGCTGGTTCTGGGTGGGCGGGCGCGTCGCCAACCTCCTCGGCATGGACGGCTGGGAAGCCTTCAAGCCGTACGCCATCGGATCACTCGCCGTCGCAGCCGTCGTGGCACTGGTGTTGTGGAGCAACCTGATCCGCCACTACCTGGCCATCGTCGTGTCCCTCGCGACCACGGCACTCGTCCTGGCCTACGGATCACCCGAACCGTACGGCGCCGTCATCACCCTGCTGATCGGTCCCGCACTAGTCCTCGCCTGGGGCGGGCTGAACCGCGTCGACGGGCGCGGCGGCTGGGGCGCCGTGATCGGCACCGGACTGTTCCTCGGCCTCGCCGCTACGTTCTACACGCTGTATCTCGGGCTCGCCGCCTTCGCGATCACCCTGCTCGCACTGCTCGCCGCGACCCTGCGGATACGCGCCCGGAAGTCGTGGCGGGCGGCGATCGATCCGCTGGTCCGGCTGATCGTGATCGCCGCCGTGTCCGGCCTTCTCGCACTGACGGTCTGGTTGCCGTATCTGCTGAAGGTCGTGGGCGGTTCGCCCGCGGCGTCGGGAACAGCGCTGCACTATCTGCCCGAGGCAGGCGCACATCTGCCACTGCCGATGATCCACTTCTCCCTCACCGGGGCACTGTGCCTGCTCGGCACCATCTGGCTCGTCGCCCGCGCGTCGACGTCGCGGCGCGCGCAGGCACTCGGCATCGGGGTGGTGGCCATCTACCTGTGGTCGCTGCTGTCGATGGCGGTCACCGTGCTCGGCAGCACCCTCCTCTCGTTCCGACTCGAGCCTGTGCTGATCGTCCTGCTCGGCGCAGCAGGTGTCTTCGGATTCGTCGAATTCGCAGGCTGGCTCGTGCTCGCGACCAGCGACAACCCGCGGGTCAAGGGGGCGGTCCTGGTGATCGGCGTGCTGGGCGCGCTGTCGTTCGTCCAGAACATCCCCAAGTTCCTCGACTCCGACATCGCCGTCGCCTACACCGACACCGACGGCAACGGTGAACGCGCCGACCAGCGCCCACCCGGCGCCGCCGCTCACTACGCGGCAGTCGACGAGCTGATCCAGGCGCAGGTCCCCCGCGACCGCGACGACACGGTCGTCCTCACCGCCGACACCAGTTTCCTCAGCTTCTACCCCTACCTCGGGTTCCAGGCGCTGACGTCGCACTACTCGAATCCCCTGGCGGACTTCGCCGGACGCGCCGGGACCATCGCGGACTGGAGCGAACTCGAGACGCCCGACCAGCTGGTGACCGCACTCGACGCGGCGCCGTGGCGCGCCCCCGACGCGTTCGTGTTCCGCCAGGGCCCCGACGGGTACACCTTGCGGCTCGCCGAGGACGTGTATCCCAACGATCCCAACGTGCGCCGCTACACCGTCACGTTCCCGAAAGAACTGTTCGACGACCCCCGATTCACGGTGTCGGAGACCGGGCCGTTCGTGGTCGTCACAAGAAACTGATCGGTCTGTTCACGTTTATCTCGCCACCTCGCGGGAACCCCGCAGCCAATCAGGGAGGCGGGTATTTCCCGCGCCCCGAGGGGAATTGTCGGGTCGTCGCGAGGAGCGGTCATGCCGGATGCAGTGGAGCCTCGACGTGCCGATAGCGGTGCCGAAGACTATCTCCTCGGCACCGCCGGCGGTGAGGTGGTCGTGCATGCCGGACTCGCCGTGACGATCGGAGCGATCGTCGGTGTCTACGCCGGGCACTGGGCGCTTTTCGTAATCGCCTTGCTCGGCGCCGCCGTATGGATCACAGGCGACGCCGTCGTCCATGTCAGTCGACAAAGGTCGCCGGACATCAGTCCGGCGACCCCTGTCAGGCACCCTGTCGGGCGGGCTGCCTAGTTGAGCTTCTGCGGCACACCGTAAGTCATCACGGTGTCACCGTTCTCCGTCACGGCCATTGCGTACGGACGGATGGTGACCGGCCCGATAGCACCGGAGATGGAGCCATGAACTCCCTGCATCCTGACCACAGCGGCCGATCCGTCGAACTCCTGACCCTCGAGGATCGGAACGGTGGTGATTCCACCGGGCTCCAGGTCGATGTCGAGTTCCTGCGACGGAATGATGTCACCGGCGAGTTCGACGTTCGTCCCGGCATTCAGACCCAGCGAGAGCTCCGGGAGGAGTCCCAGGTCGATTCCGTTGCTCGACCCGATCGCGAACCCGAGTCCGGGCGTGTTCAGGACAATCGTCGCGCCGGCCAGTGCGACCGGGTAACCGATCTGATAGCCGACGGTGAGCTGAGTTCCCTCGAACTCTTCCGCGTTCGGCCCGGTGATGGCGACCCCGGCGTAGCCGTTGTGGAAGAACTCCACGCTGGTGGGTACGCCGTCCAGCGGCGGAACTGTCTGATACTGCGTGTCGCCCTGCACGACTTCGATGCGATTTCCCTGTGCATCGATCACGGAACTGGAATTGTCCACGCCGGCCGACGCGGTGCCATTGCCCATGACCATGGCGAGCGCGGCGATGCCAGCGACTGCCACCGAGCGTGTAAACCGTTTGTACCCAAATCGAGATGTGCTGATGTCCGTCATGCCGACCCCATTCAGAGTGCACTGCAACCGATACGAAAAAGCATGCTGAGCGTAACCAGTGGGGCAGGAGAATATCCCTGTATTGATCAGAAGTTCACAAATCAACTTGTTGTGATACACGCAACAATCACGCGATCGCAACCCAGGAAGCTCTCAGCGACCTCCGGTACCCTCGGTCGATTGACATCGACCCGAGAACCGGAGGCGCAGCTGCGTGACTGAGATACTCACCCAGGTCGAGACCACTCGGCAGGCAGAGAGCACCAGCACCACTGCTCGCCCTCTCCGCTCCCGTCTCCGGCCACACCCGGCCGATGTCGCGGCGGTCGTCTTCTACGTCGGCCTCGCGGCATTCGTGTTGGCCCGCCAGTGGAAACACCTCGGGACCGGCTATCTGGTGCGCAGCGGCCAGGACCAGACGATGTGGGAGTGGTTCTTCGCGGTCGCCGCACGCTCACTGGTCCATCTCGACAATCCGCTCTCCAGCGACCTGCAGAACTACCCGCTGGGCGTCAATCTCATGGGCAACACGGCGATGTTCGGCATCAGCATTCCGCTGGCGCCGGTCACGCTGTTGTTCGGACCGAACGTCACCTTCACTCTCGCGCTCACACTTGGCCTGTCGGGCACGGCAATTGCCTGGTATTGGGTGTTTTCGCGGCATGTCGTGTCGTCGCGACTCGCGGCCGCCGTCGGCGGTGGTCTGTGCGGTTTCGCCCCCGCCCTGATCTCGCACACCAACGGGCACCCCAACTTCGTCGCCCTGTTCCTGTTGCCCTTCATCGCGCTGGCCGTGATCAGGCTGGGCAGCGGTGCGCGCCCGGTGCGCGACGGCATCGTCCTCGGCTTGCTGATCGCCTATCAGATCTTCCTCGGCGAAGAACCTCTGCTTATCTACGCGCTGGCGTTCGCGGTTTTCGGTGCCGCCTTCGCGGCGTCGCGTCCGCGCGCGGCATTCGCGGCGGTCACGCGCAGCATCAAGGGTTTCGCGATTGCCGGCGGCGTCGCGCTGGCGATCGCCGCCGTGCCCCTGTGGTGGCAGTTCTTCGGGCCCGACAGCTACCGGGCGATCGAACACGGCCCCGTCGGCAACGACACCGAAGCGTTCACCAGCTTTCCGACGTCCTCGCTGGCAGGCGAGCCCGGGTCCGCCGAGTTCAGCATGAACGCCACCGAGGAGAACGCGTATTTCGGCTGGCCCCTGCTGATCCTCCTCGGCCTGTCGGCTCTGTGGCTGTGGCGCATGCCGCTGGCTCGCGCCGCGGCCGCGACCGTCGCAGTGATGGGCGTCCTGTCGCTCGGAACTTCGCTGACGATCGGTGGCTGGGACACCGGAATTCCCCTGCCGTGGAAGCTGATCTCACACCTGCCGCTTCTCGAATCCGTACTCGAATCGCGCTTCGCGATGGGCTGCCTGCCCGCCGCCGCCCTGCTGCTCGCGCTGGGCACCGACCGCGCCCTGGCGTCCGCCCGCGAGGGCCAGCGGACCACCACCCTGCTGTGGGTCGGCTGGCTCGCGGTGGCGCTGCTTCCGCTGGCGCCCACGCCGCTCGCCGTCGTCCAACGCGACACCGCACCGAGTTTCTTCGCCGACGGCACGTGGCGGGAGTACGTCACCGACGGCTCCGTCGTCACGGTGCCGCTTCCCTCCCCGGAGAACGCGCGGATGCTGCGCTGGCAGACCGAGCAGGATCTCGCATTCCCCATCGCCGGTGGGTATTTCGTCGGACCGGCCGGCAGCGAGGACAGGGGTAAGTACGGTCCCGACGACCGCCCCACCGCCCTACTGCTCGCGTCCGCGCAGTCGTCCGGCCAGGTGCCTGCCATCGACGAGGCCACGGAAGCCCAGGCACTGGCGGACCTGAAATTCTGGAACGCCGACGTCCTGGTCCTGCCGCACACCCAGAACGATCGCGTTCTGCGCGAGACGGTCCAGCAGCTCGTCGGGGCACCCGCGAAGCCGGTCGACGGCGTGTGGGTGTGGGACGTGCGAGCACTGACGTAGGAAAGTTCTACCGCGTCAACACTTCCGGTCCGTCCTCACCGATGGCGACGGTGTGCTCGCTGTGCGCGGCACGGGCGCCCGTCGCCGTGCGGAGCGTCCAGCCGTCGGCCTCGTGCCGGTAGTCGTCGGTGCCGTCGGCGATGAGCATGGGTTCGATCGCGATCACCATCCCGGGACGCAACAGCATCCCCTTCCCGACGCGACCCTCGTTGGGCACGTGCGGATCTTCGTGCATCTGCCTGCCGATGCCGTGCCCGCCGTGGTCGGCGAGCATCCCGTACCCCGCGCCGCGCGCGAACAGTCCGATGGCGGCACCGATGTCTCCCAACCGGTTTCCCGGCCGGGCGGCCACAATACCGTGCGCGAGAGCGGCTTCGGTAGCCTCGACGAGGGCGATGTCGGCCGGGTCGGCCGTTCCGACGACGAAACTCACGGCGGCGTCCCCGCACCAGCCGGCGAGCCTGGCGCCACAGTCGATGCTGACGAGGTCACCGTCGCGGAGTCGGTACTCGCCGGGAATGCCGTGCACCACCGCATCGTTCACGCTCGCGCAGATGACCCCGGGAAACGGGCTGGGCGCCCAGCTCGGGTGATAGTTCAGGAACACGGGCTCCGCCCCCGCGTCGCGGATCACCGTCGCGGCCACCGCATCGAGGCCCTGGAGTGTCACCCCGATCGCGGCCGCCTCGCGCACTGCGGCCAGGGCGTCGGCCACCACCCGGCCCGCCGCGCGCATCGCCTGCACCTCGGCCGCCGACTTCAACTCGACCACGGCTCACCCTCCACGTCGGAATCCAATTTCTATACCGGTATTACTATATGGCACATGGTGCGTGTGCCGTTGACAGCAGAGGAACTCGAACGCGGGCAGAGGCTGGGTGAGCTGCTGCGATCCGCGCGGGGAGACATGAGCATGGTCACGGTCGCACTCGACGCGGGCATCTCAGTCGAAACCCTGCGCAAGATCGAGACCGGACGCATCGCCACACCCGCGTTCTTCACGATCGCCGCGGTCGCCCGGGTTCTGGACCTCTCCCTCGACGACCTCGCCGCGGTCGTGACCTTCGGTCCCGTGAGTACTTCTTAACCGCCGCGCGTTAACAAGTACTCACGGGTGGCGGAGCCACCATCGCCTAACATCGTCCTGTGCCGTCCCAACCCCCGCCGCCTGACCTTCGGACCATCCGCACTTCCCGGCTCGTCGCGATCGTCACCGGCCTGATCGGGTTCGTGCTCGCGCTGGCCACCCCGTTCCTCCCGGTGAAGCAGGACGCCGCGTCGATCGACTGGCCGCAGGACGGCACCGTGAACAGCGTCGAGGCGCCACTGGTCTCGTACACACCGCTGGACATGCAGGTGACCGTGCCGTGCTCGGTGTTCACGCAACTCGGACCCGACGGCGGCACCGTCGTCTCCACCCTCCCGGATCGCGCGCCCGACTTCGAGAAGAACGGCCTCGTGGTGAAGGGCGGCGCCGGCGGCACGGTCGACGTCACGATTCGCGGCATCTCCCTGATCTCGGCGGACGCCGCGGATATCCAGGGCTGCAGCGCCCTCACCGTCACGTCCGACCACCAGCGGACGTCGGCGGAGATCACGGGCACCGCCGAACCCCTCGCCGGTTCCGTCGAGGGCGACCAGCGCCCGCAGATGGTCGGCCTGTTCACCGACCTGCAGGGGGCGGCGCCGGCAGGTTTGAACGTGCACGTCCACCCGGACTCCCGATTCTCGTCCAGCCCCACCCTGCTCAAACTGCTGGCGATGATCGTGTGCGTCCTCGCAACACTGACGTCGCTGTACGCGTTGCACCGTGTGGACGGCATCGACGGTCGCCGCGCGCGCCGCTTCCTGCCCGCGCACTGGTGGAAGTTCACCGGTGTCGACGCCGTGGTGATCGGGACGCTGCTGCTGTGGCACGTGGTCGGCGCCAACACCTCCGACGACGGTTATCTCCTCGGCATGGCGCGGGTGTCGGAGCATTCCGGCTACATGGCCAACTACTTCCGCTGGTTCGGTGTCCCCGAGGCGCCGTTCGGGTGGTCGTACGAACTCCTCGCGGCGCTGGCGAAGGTGAGCACGGCGAGCATGTGGATGAGACTGCCGACGCTCCTCGCCGCCCTGCTCTGCTGGATGGTGATCAGCCGGGAGGTCATTCCCCGCCTCGGTGTGGCCGTGCGGCGCAACAGAACTGCCCTCTGGACCGGCGGGCTGGTCTTCCTGGCGTTCTGGTTGCCGTACGACAACGGGCTGCGTCCCGAACCGGTCATCGCGCTCGGCGCCCTCCTCACGTGGTGTTCCATCGAGCGCGCCATCGCCACCGGACGACTCCTCCCCGGTGCCGTCGCCGTGCTCATCGCCGCGTTCTCTCTCGCGGCCGGACCGTCGGGCCTGATCTGCATCGCCGCCCTGATCGCCGGTGCGCGGCCGATCCTGCAGATCGTCATCGCGCGCGGCCACCGGGTGGGATTCGCGTCCCAGATCCTGCCGATCCTCGCCGCGGGAACCGTCGTGATGGTGGCCGTCTTCGCGGATCAGACATTGGCGACGGTGCTCGAGTCGACGCGGGTCCGCACCGCCCTCGGCCCCAACGTGGCCTGGTTCGACGAGCGGCTGCGCTGGGATTCGCTCATGGGGATCTCGCCGGACGGCTCGCTGGCCCGCCGCTTCGGCGTGTTCGTGATGCTGCTGTGCGTCGTGGTCTGCGTGATGCTGATCCTGCGCAAGGGGAAGGTGCCCGGGACCGCGATCGGACCGTCCCGCCGAATCCTCGGCATCGTGTTCGCGTCGCTGCTGCTGATGATGTTCACGCCCACCAAATGGACCCACCACTTCGGTGTGTACGCGGGTCTCGCCGGCTCCGTCGCGGTGCTCGCCGCGGTCGGGGTGGGAGCCGCGAGCATCCGCTCCAAACGGAACCGCACCCTGTTCGCCGCGGGTGTCCTGTTCATCCTCGCGGTCGCGTTCACCAGCTCCAACGGCTGGTGGTACGTGTCCAGCTACGGCGTCCCGTGGTGGGACAAGCCGCCGATGATCGCGGGCAAGGGCTTCTCCACGCTGTTCCTGGGCCTCACGGTCCTGACGCTGCTCCTCGCCGCCTGGTACCACGTCCGCGAACCGTACGAGAGCGGCAAGAAACCCAACGGCAAACGTGCCCGGATGCTGGCGCCGTCGCCGCTGACCGTCGCGGCCGGTGCCGTCGTCCTGTTCGAGGTGCTGTCGCTGCTGAAGGGGGCTGTCGCGCAGTACCCCGGGTACTCCATCGCGAAGGCCAACATCGAGTCGGTGACCGGCAACTCGTGCGCGCTCGCCGACGAGGTCCTCGTCGAGACCGACCCCACCGCCGCACTGCTGCAGCCGCTCACCCCGGTCACCGACCCGAACGGTGCAGGCGCGTTCGGCACGACGTCCGCGGAGGGCTTCACCCCCAACGGCATCGCCGACGACCTCACCGCCGACTCCGAGAAGATCGCCACCGGCGGCGCGAACACCGTCGACACCGAGACCGACGAGACGACGACGGGCACCAGCTCCGGCACCGGTGGCGGTACCGAGGCCACCGCCGGCGTCAACGGCAGCACCGTGACGCTGCCGTTCGGCCTCGACCCCGCCCGGACCCCGGTTCTCGGCAGCTACCAGCCGGGCGGGGATCAGACACCCGCCTCCCTCACCACCGGCTGGTACGGGCTGCCCGACCGCAGCGACGACGCACCGATCCTCACCCTCTCGGCCGCCGGGCGCATCCGGTCGGTCGACGCGGACGGCGTCGTCACCCCCGGTCAGAGTCTGAAGGTCTGGTACGGGGTCACCGGCCCCGACGGGTCCGTCACCGCGCTCGGCACCGTCGACCCGATCGACATCGGGCCGTCCCCGTCGTGGCGCAACCTGCGCGTGCCACTCGACCAGCTGCCCGCCGAGGCGAACACGGTCCGGCTCGTCGCGGACGACCCGGATACCGACCCCGGCCAGTGGCTGGCGGTCACACCGCCCCGGGTGCCGACGATGCAGACCCTGCAGACCGTCGTCGGCTCCAGCGACCCCGTGCTCCTCGACTGGGCCGTCGGGCTCGCTTTCCCCTGCCAGCGGCCCTTCGACCACCGCTACGGCGTCGCCGAGGTCCCGCAGTGGCGTGTTCTCCCCGACCGCATCGGCGCCGAGTCCACCAATGCCTGGCAGGACAAGTTCGGCGGCGGCCCGCTGGGCTGGACCGACCAGCTGTTGTCGGCGAGCACCATGGCCACCTACCTGTCCAACGACTGGGACCGCGACTGGGGCTCGCTCGAGCGGTACACACCGCTCGACGAGTCGGCGACGCCCGCGCGGGTCGAATCCGAACAGGTGACCAGGTCGGGTACCTGGTCGGCCGGACCGGTGCGTTACTACTAGAAGTGTCCCTACCCTCTGGTAGGCGGCAATATGCCTACTCAGGTTCCTGACATACCATCGACAACCGTGCCCGACGCTCTGACAACTTCCGTCTCCGACGCCGAATCCACTTCGCCACCTGCTCGCCAGGACCGGCGGAGTGAATACCGGACCGCTCGTCTGATCGCCATCGTCACCGGACTCATCGGGTTCGTGCTGGCAGTAGCCACCCCGTTCATGCCGGTGCAACAGACCACCGCAGCGGTGAACTGGCCGGAGAACGGCGTCGTCGGCGACCTCGAGGCACCGCTGATGTCGCAGGTCCCGGTCGATCTGTCGGCGGCGATCCCGTGTTCCGCCGTGGCCGGGCTCCCCCCGCAGGGCGGAATCCTGCTGGCCACCGCCCCCGCACAGGGCGAGGGTGCGGCACTGAATGCGATGTTCGTGCGGGTATCGGACAGGTCCGTCGACGTGCTCGACCGCAACGTCACCATCGCGACGGCGCCGCGCGAACAGGTGCAGTCGGGCGCCTGCACCGAGATCCGCATCACGTCGAACATCGACGCGACGTCCGCCGAATTCGTGGGTCTGACCACTCCGACCGGTGACCCGATCGCCGGTTCCCTCACCGGCGACCTCCGCCCGCAGGTGGTGGGCGTGTTCAGCGACCTCCGTGACGGGGCGGCGCCGGCAGGCCTGTCGTTCACGATGAACGTCGACTCCCGGTTCTCGTCGAGCCCCACGCTGATCAAGCTCGTCGCCATGATCGTGGCCCTCCTTGCCACGGCCGTCGCCCTGGTCGCCCTCGGCCGCCTCGACGGCACGGACGGGCGCGGGCACCGCAACTTCCTGCCGTCACACTGGTGGAAGTTCACCGGACTCGACACGATCGTCGTGGGCACGCTGGTGCTGTGGCACTTCATCGGCGCCAACACGTCCGACGACGGCTACCTGCTCACCATGGCCCGGGTCTCCGATCACGCCGGCTACATGGCCAACTACTTCCGCTGGTTCGGTGTCCCCGAGGCGCCGTTCGGCTGGTACTACGACGTCCTGGCCGCGATGGCGAAGATCTCGACGGCCAGCCCGTTCATGCGACTGCCCGCCCTCATCGCCGGCATCCTGTGCTGGATGGTGATCAGCCGGGAGGTCGCTCCGCGCCTCGGCCGGTCCGTCCGGCGCAACAAGGTCGCGCTGTGGACCGGCGGACTCGTCTTCCTCGCGTTCTGGCTGCCCTACAACAACGGACTGCGGCCCGAGCCCATCGTGGCGCTCGGCGCCCTGCTCACGTGGTGCTCCATCGAGCGTTCCATCGCGACCGGACGTCTCCTCCCCGCGGCTGTCGCCGTCCTGATCGGCGCGTTCACGCTCGCGGCCGCCCCGACGGGACTGATGTGTGTGGCGGCCCTGCTCGCCGGCGCACGTCCGCTCGTCCGGATCGTCGTCAAGCGCCACCGCCAGGTGGGGACACTGCCACTGCTGGCTCCGATCGCGGCCGCGGGCACGATCGTCCTGGTGGTCGTGTTCGCCGACCAGACCGTCGCCGCGGTGATGGAGGCCACCCGGGTCCGCACCCTGATCGGCCCGAACCTCGAGTGGTACAAGGATTTCCTGCGCTACTACTACCTCTTCGTCCCGACCGTCGACGGTTCCGTGGCTCGTCGTTTCGCGTTCCTGACGATGATTCTGTGTCTGCTGACGACGCTGTTCATCCTGTTGCGCCGCAAGCGGATCCCCGGCGCCGCCACCGGACCGTCGTGGCGTCTGCTCGGTGTCGTGTTCGGCACGATCTTCTTCATGATGTTCAACCCCACCAAGTGGACCCACCACTTCGGGGCGTACGCGGGCATCGCCGGTTCCCTGGCCGCACTCACCGCCGTCGCGGTGTCGGCGTCCGCGCTGCGGTCGCGCCGCAACCGCACGATCTTCCTCGCCGGCCTGCTCCTCATGCTGGCCCTGACGTTCGCGGGCATCAACGGCTACTGGTACGTCTCGAGTTACGGGGTGCCGTGGTTCGACAAGACCGTCTCCATCGGCGGCCGCCAGTCCAACACGTTCTTCCTCGTCCTGTTCGCGCTGGCCGTCGCGCTGGCCGCCTGGCAGTACCTGCGTGAGGGATTCGCGGCGCCACCCGCCCGCGCCAACACCGAGAAGGGCAGGCGGATCAGGAAATTCGCGGCCGCCCCGCTCACCGTCATCGCCGGCATCATGGTGCTGTTCGAGGTCCTCTCGCTCCTCAAGGGCGCCGTCTCCCAGTACCCGGCGTACTCGCTGGCACGCTCGAACTTCGACTCCCTCACCGGGCAGACGTGCGGACTCGCCGAGGACGTCCTCGTCGAAGGCGACACCAACGGCGGAAACCTCACACCCATCAACGATCCCGCGCAGCCGCTGGCGAACCCCGCCGACCCGCTCGGCGGAGCCGATCCCGTCGGCTTCTCCCCCAACGGGGTGCCGTCCGACCTGACCGCCGACTACGTCGAGGTCAAGCAGGGCATGGGCAACACCGACAACCAGAGCGTCGGGCCCAGCTTCGAGACCGGATCGAGCGCCGGAACCAGCGGCGGCACCGGCAACGTCGGCGTCAACGGCAGTACCGCCAAGCTGCCGTTCGGACTCGACCCCGGCACCACACCCGTCATGGGCAGCTACCAGGAAGGCGTGCAGGAACCGGCGACGCTGTCGTCCAGCTGGTACGCACTCCCCGAGCGCAGCGACGACGCCCCGCTGATCGTCATGTCCGCCGCGGGCCGCATCTGGTCGGTCGACTCGACCGGCGCCCTCACCTACGGTCAGTCACTGCTCCTCGAATACGGCAAGCGTCAGCCCGACGGCACCGTGCAGGCCCAGGGCACCTACCTGCCCAAGGACATCGGTCCCGCACCGTCGTGGCGCAACCTGCGCGTCCCGATCAGCGAACTGTCCCCCGACGCCGACTCCGTTCGGATCGTCGCCAACGATCCCAACCTCACCGGCGACCAGTGGCTGGCCTTCACCCCGCCGCGGGTTCCGAAGCTCGAGACCCTCAACTCGACGATCGGCAGCTCACAGCCGGTGCTGCTGGACTGGGCCGTCGGGCTGCAGTTCCCGTGCCAGCGTCCGTTCGACCACCAGTACGGTGTCGCGGAGATGCCGAACTACCGCATCCTCCCCGACCGCCCGCTGGCCGTCAGCTCGACCGACACCTGGCAGTCCCCGGAGAACGGTGGCCCCCTCGGCTTCACCGAACTGCTCGCCAGCGCCACGGCCATCCCCACCTACATGCGGGACGACTGGGGCCGCGACTGGGGCTCCCTCGAGCGCTTCGACCGGTATTACCCGGACGCCACCGCGGCCACGGTCGACACCGAGACCGCCACCCGCTCCGGACTGTGGAAGCCGGGCACCCTGCGGGTGTACAGCAGCCCATAGACCTGCCTGCCTGCCTGCGCCTGCTCTGCTTGCGTCGCCCGATGTGACACGCGTTCACTCTGACTGAACGAATGTCACATCGGGCGCCGCGCCGGGCGGTCCGAAACGGCGAGACAGCTCCGCCGCCCGCGGAGTTGTCCACAACCTTCCGTCCATCCACAGGGCGATTTCCGACGTGCGCTTTCCGGCGACGGTCCGATTCGCCCGCGGCATGCTCGGACCCATGCGACGAGGAACCTGGGCCGAAGATCTCTCTGCGATAGCCGCCGTCAGCCGCGACGGTGTGATCCGCGCGGCCACCCTGGAACGGCTGGGGGTCGCGAAGGGCACCATCTCCGCACGCTGCACCGACGGCGGTCCCTGGCAGCGGATCCTCCCCGGCGTGGTCCTGCTGCACAACGGGCCGCCGACGACGCTGCAACGCAATCTGGCGGCGCTCGAGTACGGCGGTCCGGACGCGCTGCTGTCGGGTCACGCCGCGCTCGCCGCGTTCGGCTACACGTCGTCGGCGGCCCGGAACGACGTGCTGCTGCTCATCCCGTCCACCCGGCACCGTCGGGACTGGGCGTACGTGAAGGTCGAGCGGACGTGGCGCATGCCCGCACCGGTCCACCGGGGGCTCCTGCGCCTCGCTCCCCCGGCGCGCAGCCTCCTGGACGCCGGACGTCGCACGCTTCAGGCCGACAGCTGCCGGGCGCTCCTCGCCGGCGGCATCCAGCGCGGCGACGTGACCGTCGACGAACTCGTTCGTGAACTCGCGCACGGCAGCGACCGCGGAAGCCGCCTGCCCCGCGCGGTCCTGCGTGAACTGAGCGACGATGCGCATTCCGTCGCCGAGGTCCACGCGCAGAAGGTGTATGCGACGAGTGGTCTTCCGCCGATGCGGCACAACGTGGACGTCCTGTCCGCTGCCGGGCTATGGATCGCCCGTCCCGACGGCTGGCTGGACGATGTCGCCGTCGCCTGGGAGATCGACTCGCTGAAGTACCACTTCTCGCCCGAACTCCACGAGGCGACGATGAGGCGGCGGGCGCGCATGCAGCGCGAGGGCATCATCGTCGTGACGCACCTGCCGAAGCAGATTCAGGCCGACCCGGCGACGGTGCTCGCGGACCTCCGCGCGGCGCACACGCTCGCGGCGTCGCGCCCGCGGCCGCCGGTGTTCGTCCACACCGAACCGAAGCTGCGGTCGGCATGAGTCACCTACAGAGGCATCAGATCGTGCTTGCGCGGGTTGCGCTGCACCTTCTTGTCGCGCAGCATCGTCAGCGCCTTGCGAATCTCGAGCCGGGTGGTGGCGGGCTCGATGACGGCGTCGATGTAGCCACGCTCCGCCGCGATGTACGGCGTCGCGATGTTCTCGTTGTAGAAGTTGATCAGCTGCCTGCGGACGGCGGGAGCGTTCTCACCCGCGGCCTCGATCTGCCTGCGCCCGATGAGGTCGACAGCACCCTCCGCGCCCATCACCGCGATGCGGGCGGTCGGCCACGCGAAGTTGATGTCGGCGCCCAGCTGCTTCGAGCCCATGACGGCGTACGCGCCGCCGTACGCCTTGCGGATCACGACGGTCACCTTCGGGACCGTCGCCGTCACGAACGCGAAGATGAACCGGCCGCCACGCTTGATGACGCCGATCCGCTCCTGTTCGAGGCCGGGAAGGAACCCGGGCGTGTCGACCGCGAACACCAGCGGGATGTCGAAGGCGTCGCAGATGCGGATGAAATGCGCGGCCTTGTCCGAGGCCTGGGCGTCCAGCGCGCCCGCCGCGACCAGCGGCTGGTTGGCGATCACGCCGACCGTGCGCCCGTCCACGCGGGCGAAGCCGGTGATGATGTTCAGCGCCACCTGCCCGCCGATCTCGTGGAACTCACCGTCGTCGAATATCCGCAGCAGGATGTCGTGCATGTCGTAGCCGGCGTTGTCGGCGTCCGGGATGAACGTGTCGAGGTCGCGGTCGGAGTCCGTGATCTCCGGTTCCAGACCCGGGTTGACCACCGGCGGCTTCTCCATGCAACTCGACGGCAGGAAGCTGAGGTACTTGCGCACCCACTCGAACGCGGCCTTCTCGTCGGCCGCCACATGGTGCAGGTTGCCGTACTGGGCCTGGTTCCGGGCGCCGCCGAGTTCTTCGAGACTGACGTCCTCGCCGGTGATCTTCCGGACCACGTCGGGTCCGGTGACAAACATGTACGACTCCTCGGTGGCCACCAGGACGTCGGTGTTGATCGGCGCGTACACCGCACCGCCCGCGCACTTGCCGAGGATCATCGAGATCTGCGGGCACATACCCGACAGCGGTTCCTGCCGACGGCCGAGCTCCGCGTACCAGGCCAGCGACGTCACCGCATCCTGCACCCGCGCTCCACCGGAGTCGTTGATGCCGACGCAGGGGCAGCCGATCTTGGCGGCGAACTCCATGATCGCGGCGACCTTGCGGCCGAACATCTCGCCGACGGAACCGCCGAACACGGTCTGATCGTGCGAGAACACCGCGACCGGGCGTCCCTCGACGGTTCCGTGGCCGGTGACCACGCCGTCGCTGTACAGGGCACCCGGATCACCGGGCTGGCGCATCAGGCCGCCGACCTCGATGAAACTTCCCGGGTCGAGCAGCATGTCGATGCGTTCGCGCGCGCTCGGAATGCCCTTCTTCGCGCGCTTGGCGATAGCCTGTTCGCCCGCGGGTTCCTTTGCCGTTTCAAGCTTTTCGCGCAGTTCGGCAAGCTTCTCTGCGGTGGTGGTGGTCACTGATGCGCTCCGGTTCCGGCGGCCTGGATCGCCGCCAGCTTCTTGGTGAGGTCGGCACCGACCTTCGCGATGTACGGCTCGTCGACGATCTGGATGTGATCGCCGCCCACGTGGATGATCTCCAGGTTCTTCACCGCGTCGCCCCAGCCGCCGTCCGGCTTCCGGGTCTTGAACGCGGGCTCCAGGTTCATCACGTCGTCGTGGTAGCGGTCGGCCATGTACAGGACGACGTCGCCGTCGTACTGCTCGAGCTCGGCGGTCTGGATGGCCCGGTTGTCGAGCCACGACGTGCGCTGGTGCTCGATGATTCCGCCCGGAATCTTCGTGCCACTCAGCTTGAGCAGTTCCGTCAGGATCTTGATCTGCTCTTCGTCGCTCTCCGCCGCGGCGAGTTTGTCGTACGGCAGCGGGTAGTCCACGTTGTACGTCTTCTTCGCGAACGCGGCGTACCGCTGCCAGCGCTTACGGATCTCGTCCGGGGTGTCCTCGACCTTCTCACCGGCCATGACCGTGTCGATCAGGCCGACGATCCGGACGTCTGCGCCCGACTCACGCAGCAGCTTCGCCACCGCGTAGGCCAGCACACCGCCCAGCGACCAGCCGTACAGCACGTACGGTCCGTCACCCTGGATCTCGCGGATCAGCGGCAGGTACTCCGCTGCCCGGACCTCGATCGGACCCTCGGTGCGCTCGAACCCGTACATCGGCGTGCCCTCGGGCAGACGCTTCAGCAGCGGCTCGTACGCGACGGTCGAACCACCGGCCGGGTGGAACACGAACACGGGGACGGCGTCGGATCCTTCCGGGCGAGGCCGCAGCGCGCGGACCAGCCCGTCGATCTTGCCGGAATCCTCGAGGAATCCACGCACCACGTTGGCCAGTTCCTCGATGGTGGTGGAGTCGAGGACGTCGTCGAACGTGATCTCACCGTTCGCGCGTTCCGACAACCGCGCCGCCAGCTTCTCGGCCGTCTCGTCGTTCAAGATCGGCAGCGTGTTGAAGATGCCCTTGGCGGACTCGCCGGTGACGACGGCCCACGTGGCGAACGTCAGACGCTCGGCGGCATCGCGCGGCGGAACGTCGGAACCGGTCGCGTCGGCGAACGCCTCCTTGCTGTCCACGGCGGCTGCCTCGGGAGCGGCGGCCGTCTCCGGCACCGGGGTGGCCGCAAGGACCGCCTCGGCCTCGGCCTCCACGGACGTGTCCTCGGCGTCGAGCGGGGAGCCGGAAGCCTCCGAGTCACGGTCGGCCTCCGCGGCCTCCTCCGCCTCCTTCTCGGCCTTCTGCTTGTCCGCCATCGCCTGCACCTCTTCGCGGTTCTCGACCGCGTAGCGCAGGTACTTGCCGACCTCCATCAGATTCGCGTCGCGGACCGCCTGAAGCTGCAGCTGCGGGATGTCGAACTCGTACTCGACGCGGTTCTTGATGCGGACGGCCATCAGCGAGTCGAGGCCCAACTCGATGAGCGGGATCTCGGCGGGCAGGTCTTCCGGGGCGTAGCCCATGGACTCGGCGACGATCAGCGCCAGACGGTCTTCGAGGGTCTGCGAACCGTTGGGGTCCCACTTCTCGCCGATATCCTCGACGACCTCGGGCAGCTCCTCCACCGGGGAGGTCGACTGCACCGGCGGCGCGACGACGGGTTCGGGAAGCGCCTCACCGGACGTGACGGCGGCATCGAACAGCAGCGTGAAACTCGGGCCGCTCTTCGCGTGCACCTGCAGCGACGCGCCACCCGGATGCGGGTTGAGCGTGGTGGTGAGCGTTCCCTCCGCCGGAGCGTGGGCGTGCAGAACGGACGCGGCGAGCGTCACGTCCGACAGCACCTGCGACGCGGCGGCGGTGACCAATGCGGGCAGGTCGGTGACCGCGCCGGCCTGGACCTCCCACACGTGGCGGCCGTCGGGCAGCGACACGTGCGCACCGGGGACGCGGGTGTTGCCGCTGGAATCGATGCGGGTCTCCACCCAGTACGGCTTCCGGATCCACGCGGTGCGCGGAACGGACGCGAAGTCGCCCTCGGGGAGCAGCGACGACAGGTCGACGGCGTGCCCGTGCACGTACAGCTGCGCGAGCGCGGCGAGGACACTGAGCGGCTCGTCCTCCTTGCGCTTGAGCGTTTGGATGAGCTGCATGTCGTGCAGACCGGCGTCGAACGCGGTGGCGGCGACGGACATCAGGGCCACCGGGTTGGGCGCCAGCTCCACGAACGTGGTGTGCCCGCTGCCCACGGCGAGGCGGACGGCGTTGGTGAAGTACACGCTGTGGCGCAGACCCTTGGTCCAGTACTCCTCGCGGTGGATCGGCTCGTGGCCGGCGCGGTAGTACGTGTCCTGGTCGACCGACGAGTACACACCCAGCTTCAGCTTGGTCGGCTCGATGCCCGCCAGTTCCGCGGCCAACTCACCCAGCAGCGGATCGACCTGGGAGGTGTGGCTGGCGCCCTTCGTCTTGAGGACGCGGGCCATCTTCTCCTCGCCCTCGGCGCGCGCGACGATGGCGTTGACCTCAGGCTCGGGGCCACCGATCACGGTGTGCGTCGGGGCCGCGTACACGCAGACCTCGAGGTGCGGGAAGTCGGTGAGGACGGTCTCGATCTCGGACGCGCTGTACTCGACGAGCGCCATCAGGCGGATGTCGTCGCCCTCGAGCGTGGCCTCGGCCTCACCCATGAGGCGGGACCGGGCGCAGATGACCCGCACCGCGTCCTCGAGCGGCAGACCACCCGAGATGTACGCGGCGGCGGCCTCGCCCATCGAGTGTCCGACCACGGCCTCGGGCTCGGCGCCGTGGTGACGCAGCAGAGCCGCCAGACCGATCTGGATGGTGAAGATGCCGACCTGGGAGGTCTCGACGTCGTAGTCGATCGCGTCGTCGAGGAACTTCTCCTTCATGGAGTAGCCGGCCTCGTCCTCGATCAGCGCGTCGACCTCGTCGATGGCGGCCGCGAAGATCGGGTTCTCCAGGTAGAGCTGCTTGGCCATCTTGCGGTGCTGCGAACCGAAGCCCGACAGAACCCAGACGGCGCCCTTCGACGACGGCGAATCCGCCGAGAACACACCCTGCCCCGGCTTTCCGGCGGCGATGGCGCGGAGCCCGGTGACGGCCTCGGAGCGGGTCTTCGCCAGGACCACGGCACGCGAGCGTCCGTGGTTGCGGCGGGCGAGAGAGCGCGCGACGTCGGCGAGCGGAGTGGTGCTGCCCTCTTCGGTCTCCAGCCAGTCGGCCAGATCCGCGGCGGCACGGCGACGACGCGACGGCAGCGCACCCGACACCGCGAGAACGACCGTCGGCTCGACGGCCTCGGCGACCGATTCCTCGGCGGGAACAGCGGGCTCGGTGACCTCGGCCGCGTCGTCGGCGTCGTCGGCGGCAGGCCCGGTGTACTCGCGCACGACGACGTGCGCGTTGGTGCCACCGAACCCGAAGCCGGACACACCGGCGACGGCCGTGCCCGTGTAGCGCGGCCACGCCGCACCCTCGGGAATGACCTGCAGGTGCGCCTTGTCGAACGCGATGTACGGGTTGGGTCCGGCGAAGTTCAGCGTCGGCGGCAGGGTGTCTTCCTGCATCGACAGCACGACCTTGATCAGGCCTGCGGCGCCTGCGGCTGCCTCGAGGTGACCGAAGTTGGTCTTGGCAGAGCCGAGCAGCGCGGGCTGGTCGTCGGCGCGTCCACGCCCGACGACGCGTCCGAGCGCATCCGCCTCGATGGGGTCGCCGAGGATGGTGCCGGTGCCATGCGCCTCGATGTAGTCGACGCCGGCCGGGTTGATGCCCGCGTCCCGGTAGGCGTGACGCAGGACGTCGGCCTGCGCATCCGGGTTCGGCGCCGCGAGACCGTTGGAGCGGCCGTCCTGGTTGACCGCGCTGCCGGCGATGACGGCGAGGATCTCGTCGCCGTCCCGCTCCGCGTCCTCGAGACGCTTCAGGACCACGAGACCGCCGCCCTCGGCGCGAATCATGCCGTCGGCGTCGGAGGAGAACGCCTTGATGCGGCCGTTGGGGGCCATCACACCCAGCTGGTCGAAGCCCAGCGTGGCGGGCGGCGCCACGAGCATGTTCACGCCGCCGGCGAGCGCGAGATCCGACTCACCGGACCGCAGCGAGCGCACCGCCTGGTGCACCGCGACGAGCGACGACGAGCACGCCGTGTCGAGGGCGATGGACGGCCCGCGGAAGTCGTAGAAGTAGGAAACCCGGTTGGCGACGATCGACGTCGACGTACCGGTCAGCGCATACGGGTGCGCGTGGACGGGGTCGCTGACCGCGAGCAGCTGGTAGTCGTTGGCCGAGCTGCCGATGAACACACCGACCTGCTCACCCTTGAGGTCGCTGGCCGGGATGCGAGCGTGCTCGAGTGCCTCCCACGTCAGTTCCATCGCGAGGCGCTGCTGCGGGTCGACGTTCGCGACCTCCAGCGGGGACATCGCGAAGAACTCCGCATCGAAGGTCTTCACGTCGTCGAGGTAGCCACCCTGCGTGTTGGCCTTCTCGACGGCCGCCTTGATCTGCGGGTCGGAGGTGAACTCCTCCCAGCGACCCTCGGGCAGGTCGGAGATGCCGTCGCGGCCCTCCGCGAGCATCTGCCACATCTCGGCAGGAGTCTTTCCCGCGCCGGGGAAACGGGAGGCCAAGCCCACGATCGCGATGTCGTGCGCATCCGACGTCGGCGCCGACGCGTAGTACGCGGCGTCCGCGGAGTCGTCGAGCTGCTCGGGTTCGCCCTCGATGATGCGGGTGGCCAGCGACGCGATGGTGGGGTGCTGGTAGGCGACGGTCGCGGTGAGCGTGACGCCGACCAATTCCTCGATCTCGCCGCTGAGCGCGACGGCGTCGCGAGACGACAGACCGAACTCTTCCATCGGACGGTCGTCGGTGATCTGACCGACCGGTTGCCCGGTTGCGTCGGCAATCCAGTTACGCAGCCACTCGCGCAGCTGCGCGACCGTCATGTCACCTGTGCTGCTGGTCCGGTCATCATCTTTTTCAGCCATCAACTCACCAAGCTACCCGTCAGGAAGTGGACTATTCGGAAACGCTATCGGGGAAGGCCGTCTGCGTGTATCCGCCGCGCAGGGTGCCTTCGATGTAGCTCGCCTTGCACGCGCGGCGGGCGATCTTGCCGCTCGACGTACGAGGAATCGAGCCCGCGGGCACCAGCAGGATGTCGCGCGCGGTGACCCCGTGCCTGCTCGACAACGCCGCCCGCACCGTGTCGGCGATCGGCTGGGGGTCAGCCTTGCCCGCACCCGGTGCGCGCTCGGCGACGATCACGAGCTGCTCGGAGGAGTCGCCCGCGTCATAGTTCAGACCCGAATGTGTGTTCTCGAACACGACGGCGGGCAGCTGGTTGGCCGGGACCGCGAACGCGGCGACGAAACCGGGGCGGAGCGCGGTGCTCGCCTCCTGCGCCGAGTACTCGAGGTCCTGCGGGTAGTGGTTGCGGCCGTCGACGATCACGAGGTCCTTGACGCGGCCCGTGATGAACAGCTCGCCGTCGATGTAGACGCCGTAGTCGCCGGTCCGCATCCAGTTGGCGTCCTCGGGCGTGCCCTCCGCGTGGCTGCCCTCGGCGAGCCGGTTGGTGAGCTTGTTGTGGAACGTCTCGGCGGTCTCGTCGGTGCGACCCCAGTAGCCGATCCCGATGTTCTCGCCGTGCAGCCAGATCTCTCCGACCCGGTCGTCGGGCTGCTCGATCCGCGACTCCGGGTCGACGATGGCGGCCCACTGGCTGCGGGCGACGTAGCCGCACGACACCTGCGGGATGGCGTTCTCGGCGTCCTGGTCCACCTTCACGACGCGACCGGCGTTGAGCTCGTCGCGGTCGACGTAGATGACGCGGGCCTCGTCCGAGTGCCGGGTGGAGGACACGAACAGGGTGGCCTCGGCCATGCCGTACGAGGGCTTGATCGCCGTCTTCGGCAGGCCGTACGGCGCGAACGCCTCGTTGAACTTGCGCATCGACGACGTGGTGACCGGCTCGCTGCCGTTGATGAGACCGATCACGTTGCTCAGGTCGAGGCTCTCACCGTTCTTCGGCAAACCGCGGGCGGCCGCGTGCTCGAACGCGAAGTTGGGTGCGGCCGCGAACGTGCCCGCACCGTCGGACACCGCTGCCAGTTCCTTGATCCACCGGTACGGCCGCTGCACGAACGCGCGCGGGCTCATGATGGTGATGTACTTGCCGCCCAGGGCGGGCAGGATGACGGTCAGCAGACCCATGTCGTGGAACAGCGGCAGCCATGTGACGCCGCGCGAATTCTCGTTGAGCTCGATGGAGTCGACCATCTGCAGCGCGTTGGTGCCGACGGCGCGGTGCGTGATCTCCACACCGGCGGGCACACGGGTGGAACCGGACGTGTACTGCAGGTACGCGACGTCGTCGAGATCGATCTCGGGGCGCACCCAGGACTCGCCGACGCTGTCGGGGATGGCGTCGACGGCGATGATGCGGGGGCGCTGGGCGGCGGGGAGGGACCGGAAGAACTGTCGAACACCCGCGGCGGAGGAGGTGGCCGTGAGGATGGCGGCAGGCGTGCAGTCACCGAGGACGGCGTGCAGACGGTCGGTGTGGCCGGGTTCGTCGGGGTCGAACAGCGGCACCGAAATCGTTCCGGCGTGGATGGCGGCGAAGAAGGAGATGACGTAATCGAGACCCTGCGGCGCCAGGACTGCGACACGGTCGCCGGGCTTGGTGACCTGCTGGAGGCGAGCCGCGACGGCGCGCAGGCGGTGGCCGAACTGTTCCCAGGTCAGCTCCTGTGCTTCGCCGTCTCTGTCCCGCGAATAGTCGATGTAGCGGTATGCCAGCTCGTCCGAGTTCTCCCGGGTGTGCCGCTGGACGTAGTCGACCAGCGTGCTTCCCGAATCGAGCCTGATATGGCCCTTCTCGTCGATAAAATCATCGAACTTCGCGTTCATTCCATCTCCTCCGAAGCGATCACACAGGCATGCCACCGGCATGACTGCGCCCCAGACTTCCTTCGCCGAATCGGATCTTGTACAACTCGTGGGGAATGACGTAACACGCCACTCACCCGAATAAGTTCATCGATTCCAAACCATCGATATGTTACAGATTGGCATCGCCGCCCTCGGTACGCTGCGTCTACTCGCCCTTCAGTTGCGAGATGATCGGCGCGAACGCATCCATCTGTGTGGGGAACACACCGACGTAAGACATTGTCGTCTTTTCTCGCACCATACGTATCTGATCGGCGATCTCCTCGAAGCTTCCGATCGCGAGATACGGCGAGCTCAGGATGTCTTCGACGGACAGTTTGGTGTCGACCTCGATGTTCGGCGGGAAGCCCTGATCGAGTGCGGCGAGCGCCATCTCGGCGGTCTGCTCACGGTCGTCGGTGATGACGATGGTGGTGATCGTCCAGTTCAGTTCGATGTCGTCGAACCGGTCGCCGGCAGCCTCCCGGATCCGGTCGACGCGCTCCATCGTCTTCTCGAGCGTGACACCCGAGAGCAGGAGCTTGCCTTCCTTGCTGGTCGGCGTCGCCACGGAGATGATGTCGGCGTACTTGGCCGCGAGCGCCAGCATCTTGGGGCCGCCGCCGCCGACGGCGATCGGGGGACGCGGGCCCTGCCGCGGTCGCGGGCTGCCCGTCAGGCCCTTGATCTGGTAGTACTTGCCGTCGAAGTTGCACTCCTGGCCGCGCAGCAGCACGTCGAGGATCTGCAGGGTCTCCTCGAGCTTGGCGATCCGGATGCCCGGGCGCTCGTAGTCGATGCCGCCCTTGTCGAACTCTTCCTTCATCCAGCCTGCGCCGATGCCGAGTTCGAGGCGACCACCCGACAGGACGTCGATGGTGGCGGCGTCCTTGGCGAGGATCGCCGGGTGCCGGAACCCGTTCGCGAGGACGGCGGTGCCGAGCCGGATCTTGTCCGTGGCGATCGCGAGTGCACCCAGAGCGGCGATCGGTCCCACCTGGTTACCCAGGTGGTCGGGGATCATGAAGCTGTCGAACCCGAGTTCCTCGGCCTTCTGCGCGAGCTTGACGAACCGACGCGCGCCGCCCTCGTCCGCGTTGCCCTCTCCGCCTGCTGCGAATCGGAACTTACGCAACGAGCTGGCGTCGGAACTCATGAATAGCTTCTCCTGTGGTGAAACGCCCGCGTTTCAGGACGTGAACATCGGTGGGGTCGGGCACCGGTGATGCCGCAACAGTGCAGCACTCTACCGGTGCCGAGAAACGCACACTACCGGCCAGTACGCGTCTCGCCTATCTGTTTGGGACGTTTCACGGCTCACCGACCACGGTGAACCCATCCGCCACAAAATCAACTGTGTGCCGGGGTCGGAGCGGCTTCGATCTTCTCGGCAGCCCAACCGGCGATCCACTGCGTGGCCGTGGTGCCGGAGTCGTCGACGACGTACGAGTTGTACAGCGCGTGGACGGGGTTGTTGTTGTACTCGAGCAGACGCAGACCGCTTCCGATCCAGTTGCTCGGTTTCAACGCCTGCGCCGGGGCGTCACAGATTCCGTCCGACGGGGCGCAGATCTCGAACGCCCGGTCGGTGAGATCACCGAAACCGCCGGGGCGGGGACCGGTCATCGTGATTCCCGGGATCTGCAGACCGGCCAGCGACAGTTCGGCTCCGACACCGGCGACCGGCTGCCCGATATTCGTGGCGGCGGCCGGGTCGCGGCGACCGTCGGCGATGAGCCCGACACCCAGTACGAGATCCGCCGGAACAGGACCGTCACCTGCGCCGATACTCGACGCGACGTCGCCGGCGATGACCGCGCCCTGGGAGAATCCGGTGAGCAGGAAGCTGGTCAGCGGGCACTCGGCGTGACGACGGATCAGGATGTCGTTGGTGGCGGCCGTGCCCGCGCCGCGGCTGTTGTTGTACGACTGCTGCCCGTCCGGCGGGAAGGCGACCGGGTTGGAGAACTGTGCGACGTACGGAACCGTGTACACATCGGCGCGCGACGGCTCGAACTGCTCCTGCAGCGGCCGCGACACGTTGAGCATCAGCGACGCCGGGTTGGCCGTCGGGTTATACGGGTCGTCGACGGCGCTGGACTCCCACGTGCCCGGGACGACCACCACCTGGACGTCGGGGCAGCTGGCCGGCTGGGCGTTGGGACGCTCGGGACCGGGAGGGGTCGGGATCGGCTTGGGCAGCCGCCCTGCGAGGAGATACCAGAGCGCGATCACTGCGACGAGAATCACCAACAGGATCACGATCAGCACCATCAGCTTGCGCAGGAGGCTGCTCTTCTTCTTCCGCGTTCCGCGCCCGGTCAACGACATCGGCGTCTACTTGCAGTACGTCGCGTGGGCGACATCCATGTAGGTCTGGGCGTTGGCCGTCGCCTGCTCCTGGGTCAGTTCCTGACCCGCAGCCGACGCCTCGGTGCCGACCATCGCTGTGACGAACACCATCGCTTCGGCGTCGCTCTTGCCTTCGGCCTTGGCCTGGCAGATGAAGTCGGCGGTGCTCACGGCCATGGTGCCGTCAGCGGCCGGCTCGATGCCCTTGCTCTTCAGCGCGTCGAGGAACTTCTGGCCTTCGGCGCTGACCGGGACCTCGGCGGGGCCGGGGAAATCGCCCGGAACTTCCTCGGGCTGCTGCGGGGGCGCGGTCGCCGCCTCACCCGGGCTCGTCACCGGCGCGGAGGCCGAAGCCGAGGCGCTCGCGCTGGGCGCGGCGGACGCCGAACTCTCGGCGGAACTGGACGCCGCAGCCGACGTCGCGGCGCTGGTGGACGGGTTCGACGTCGCCGTGGAATCGTCGCTGCCGCACCCGACCAACAATCCGCTCGCTGCGACGGCGAGCGCGCCTACGGCGATCGCCCGTCGGAAGGTGGTGCTGATACGTGAGTGCTGCGGCATCTATTTCCGTCCTTGCTTTCCAAGTCGTTGTCTCTCGACAGGGTACAGACGCAGATCGGGCGGAAGCCGGGTCCGCTGGACCCCGCCCCGCCCGCTGCGCGTGAGATTTCTAGTGCGGTCCGGCCATCAGTGAATCTCGGCCTTGTTGTCGATCACTGTGACGTAACCGGTCTGGAAGTTCTGCTGAACTCCGCCGGGGATGGCGAATTTGTCGCTGATCGGGAAGCCGAGTCGGCCGCCCTCGTAGCCGGCGCTCTTCCAGGCGTCGAAGATCGGTCCGTTCTCGACGGCCCACGCACCCGACAGCGGACTCCAGTAGATGTTGCCGCCCTCGAACTGGTTGAACCGGCCGCCGTCCTTGACCGCGATCTCGCTGGTCTTCGGGAATCCGAGCCACCCGCCCTCGTAACCGAGTTCGGCGTACTTGCCCATGATCATTCCCTGCACGCGGTGGGTGCCGTTCGCGGGACTGAAGTACATGGCGCCGATCTCGAAGCCCTGCACCGCGCCGTCCTTGCCTGGCGTCGGAACTTCCTCGGCCACCGGGTATCCGAGCGGTCCGCCCTCCCAGCCCTGACGTGCCCACTCGTCGCGGATCGCGCCGCGGACGGCGTGCGCCCCGGTCTGCGGCGACCAGTAGACGGACCCGTGCTCGAAGTGGTTGAAGCGACCGCGACCGTCGGGTGTGGCCAGTTCGGGCGTCGTCGGGTAGCCGAGCGGCCCACCCGGACCGCCGGTCGCCTGGTAGACGCCGCCGATGGCGCCGGCCACCGGCTGCGCGCCGGTGTCGGACTTGGCGAAGATCCGGCCGTTGCGGAAGTCCTGGACCGTGCCGCCTGCGAGGCTGTACTCGGGGGTCAGGCAGTCGCCGATCCACGGGTTCGCGCCGGCGACCCCGGCGATGGAACCGCCTGTGGTGCACACCGGCTTGTCGGGTTCGACGTCGACGGCGCTGGCGAGCTGCGGCCACAGCTGGTGGAGCTCGAACTGCCAGTACGGCCACGAGTGCGTGCCGGACGGCCGGTAGTTGACCTGGGCGGGGATGCCCAGCTTGTTGAGCTTGGTCGCGAAGGTCTGGGACGTGAGCCGCGACAGGATCTCGAGGCCCATGCCCGCGTAATTGGTGCTGACGCCGGGGATTCCGGAGGGCTGGTCGTACGGGCCCGTGGTTCCGCTACCGCTGGAGATGTACAGGCTGACGCCCTTGAGCTTGTCGGCCAGCAGGTAGGGGTCGTGTTCCTCCCACGCCGAACTGGTCGGGGGACCCCACATCGCGTCCGCGTCGAATCCGCCCGCGTCGCTCATCGCGTACGCGACGGCCTGCGGCATGCCGAGCGCGGTGGTGGTGAGCATGCCCGACAGCGACGCGGCGAACGTGAAGAATCCCTGGTTGCGGGCCGCGAGGAACATCGCGGAGGTGCCGCCCATCGAGAGTCCGATGACGCCGCGGGTCTGCGTGGTGCGCCAGTCGCTTTCGAGGATCGGGGGCAGTTCCTTCGTGAGGAACGTCTCCCACTGGTAGTTCTGACCGTTGTCCTGGGCCACCCAGTCGGAGTAGAAGCTGGACTGGCCGCCGACCGGGAGGACGACGTTGATGTTCTTGTCGGCGAAGAACGATTCGGCGTCGGTCTCGAGCGTCCAGCCGTTCTCGTTGTCCTGCGCGCGGAGTCCGTCGAGCATGTAGACGGACGGGAACTTCTCGGTGGGCTTCGAGTTCCAGTCGCGCGCAAGCAACATCTGCACCTGGATCGGCACGCCCATCGACGGGGAGTTGATCCAGATCGCCACCCGACGGTCGGTGAGCCAGTCGACGTGATGGATCGTCGCGCCGCCCGGGGCCTGTGTGGCCACCGGAGCGTGCGCGGCGGCGGGCGCAGCCGAGACGGTGGCGGTCTGGGCGAACCCGACCGCCACCGGCACCACGAGCACAGCGGCAAGCGAGGCCAGCGTCCGCCTTCGAACATTTCCGGCCGACGAACGCTGACGTTCTGCCTTGAACAGGCCTACTCGCATGACGTTCACTCTCTCTCTGCGCGTCGAGGCCAACACGGAGCACGGCCTCGCGTTCCGGTTCTTTCTACACGCAAACGACAGACGAGTGGGAGTGCCGCGCTGTTACAGCTGGTGCAATTGTTACTTCCGAGCTACCCGATCGTGTTGCCGAGGTCGCCGGCCAGATCGTGGATCTGCTGCTGCCAGTAACGCCACGTGTGGATGCCGCGGGGCGGGAAGCTGTAGGTGACGTTCTTCGCGCCGAGGGTCGCCATCTTGACCTGGAAGGCACGGGTGTTCGCCAGCGACAGCGCCTCGAGGCTCGCGCCGGTGCTCGCGTTGAAGACGTCCATGAATCCGGTCGGTGCGGCTCCGCCGGGGGCGGGAATGCCGTTGGCGGCCGACACCCACAGGCGGGTGTTGTTGTCGCGAAGCTTGTTCGCGAACACGAACGGGTCGTTGCGCAGCCACGCCGGGTTCCACGGCGGGCCCCACATCGAGTCGACGTTGTAGCGGCCCGCGTCGAGCATCGCGATGCGGATCGCCTCACGCATGCCGGGAGCCGAGATGTTCAGGTAGCCGGACAGCGAGCCCGCGTAGTTGAACTGCTCGGGGTGGTAGGCGGCGAGGGTCAGGGCGGCGCTGCCACCCATCGACAGGCCGATGACGCCGTTACGGGTGGACTGGAACCCGAGGCGGTTCGCCAGTGCGTCGCGAAGTTCCTGAGTGAGGAACGTCTCCCACTTGTACGGGGTCTTCTGGCCGTTGAGGTTCGAGTTCGAAATCCAGTCGGAGTAGAAGCTGGACTGTCCGCCGACCGGCTGGACGACGTTGATGTTCTGCGACGCGAGGAACGGGCCCGCATCGGTGTTGACCTCCCAGCCGCTCAGGTCGTCCTGCGCGCGCAGACCGTCGAGCAGATAGACGACCCGGTTGGTGTTGCCGTCGGCGGCACGCCAGATGCGGCTCTTGATCGGTCCCATGGCGGAATCGACCCAGAAGTCCTGCGCGGCGGGATCGAAGGCTGCGGATGCCGTTGCGCCGCCGCCCACCATGGTCACGCCCAGCGGCAGTGCGACCGCCAGAGCAATCGCGGCGGCGGTACGCCTGGCCCATCCGCTTGTTCTCGTCGAACCCCCAACTCGCATGAACTCGTCTTCCCTCCGCTTGATCCGTCTCGCGCCGCGGCCGCGGCAACCTCTCGATAACTCTCGTGAAAATCTCACGTACAGACGCCACCCGCGCAGCGCTCGCTGCGCGGGTGGCGTCTCGACGGGATCACCTTACTGACAGAGGCGGGGCGGCATTCGTCACGAGGGTGGTGTCAGATCACCAGGCGCCCAGTGTGTCCAGGATCTGGCCGCGCGCCTTGAACAGCTCCGAACCCCAGTACGGCCACGAGTGCGTGCCGTTGGCGGGGAAGTCGAAGGTGGCCGGGACACCGAGGGTGGCCAGACGCACCTGGAAGGCGCGGGTGTTGGCCAGGGCGAGAGCCTCGAGGCCCATGCCGTTGGCGGTGTTGTAGTAGTCGATCGGAGCGCGCGGGTGGTCGAACTCACCGGGCAGACCGCTGGCAGCCGAGATGAACATCGACAGGCCCTGCAGACGCGGCGCGAACACGAACGGGTCGTTGCGCAGCCACGCCGGGTTCCACGGCGGGCCCCACATCGAGTCGACGTTGAAGCGGCCGGCGTCGAGCATCGCGACGCGGATCGCCTCACGCATGCCGGGAGCCGAGATGTTCAGGTAGCCGGACAGCGAACCGGCGAACTTGAACTGGTCGCGGTGGTACGCGGCGAGGGTCAGGGCGGCACTGCCACCCATCGACAGGCCTAGGACGGCGTTGTTGGTGCGCGAGACGCCGTAGTTGGCCAGGAAGTCGGGCAGTTCCTGCGTCAGGAACGTCTCCCACTTGTACGTGACGGGCTGACCGTTGAAGTTGCTCGCCGAGTACCAGTCGGAGTAGAAGCTGGACTCGCCGCCGACGGGCATGACCAGGGTCACGTTGTCGTTGCGGTACTGGTCGAACGCGTTGGTCTCGAAGCTCCACGCGTTGCGGTCGTTGCGGGCGCGCAGTCCGTCGAGCAGGTACAGGGCGGCGCTACCGCCGCGGGCTGCCCACTGGACCTGGACCTTGATCGGTCCCATGGAAGAGGGAACCCACAGTTCCTCGTAGCCACCGGCGGGCGCGGTCTTGGCGGGACCCGCGTGCGTCGGTGCTGCTGCGGCGACGGCTCCGCCAGCGATTCCTGCGCCCATAGGCAGTACCAGTGCGACGGCTCCGATGGCCATCGCACGCTGCTTGAGGCGCTGAGACAACCTCGGTCTGGCAAAACGCATGAATACTGCTCACTCTCTTCGTCTGCGGACTCCGCCACTGGGCGGCTCCGGCGGATTCCGTCGGGGAACAGGCGACCTGCCGGCCCGGGCGTTGAAGCCGGGTCGGCAGCGGACCTCTTCCAAGTCACACTGCGCTCGGTGGACTGTATGTCACACGAACTTCCCTGACAAACGCTCACGGAGCGCTTTTCGAGGAACTTCCAGACCACCGTCACGATGACTCATCATCGACGTACATCGTCGCCGACAGTTCCCGCGTTACACAAACGAGATCTGATGTTCCGACATCGAGATCTACCCGGGACGCCCCGGTGACACCCGCCCCGCCCGGTTCGCCCTATTTGGCCGGTTCCGGGAACGGCGGCTCGAGATTGCACCGCTGAATTTCATATGCGGGCACTCGCTCGAATCGATAACTCGCGAAATGCAGCGCATCCTTGAAATTCTGCTTGAATCGCGGCCACGTCAGTTCCGACCGGTACGACGTCAGCAGGTCCTGCGTCTCGGGGCACGTGAGCGCGACCCGCGCCTCGGTCACCCATTCCTCGTCGAGGAATCCGGGCATCCACGGGTGCTTGTCGATCATTCCCGTGTCCACCACGACCCAGTCGGGGTAGAGGGCCTTGTCGTGCCCGATACGGCCGTCGTCCAACCGCTCGGTGTGCGCCGCGAGCGGGTAGGCGAGACCCATCTGGTCCAGCACCCGCACGTCGAGTCCGACGTTCATGCTCGTCATGCCCAGGTTCAGGAAGTACACGGTGTGGCCTGCGCCGCCGTCCGGGATCGGAAGGGGCGGAGGAACGACGAACCAGTACGTGTAATCGGCGGACGGGATGAGCAGGCCGCCGTCGGGGGTGTCCGAGATGGTCTGGACCATGGCGCGCATCCGCGGGTAGTCCAGATAATCGTCCGCGCGAATCGGGTGCGCATGACCGGTGTTGAGAACGTAGAAGGCGCGTTCGTCGACAATTCCGGACCGTCCGATAACGACACCCTCCGGCATTCCCGTCGTGTTCGACGCGAAGAATGCCCACACGACGGTGCCGACCCACAGGGAAGCCATTGCGAGGAAAATCGACGATTCCCTATTACGCCCCCACGCGGCCCGGTCCGGAATACGCACCGGAATTACGGCGACGGGAACGATGAAACAGAACAGAACGGGGAGAAGAACGCGGCCGTGCATGAAGTCGCCGCCGACGCGCAACGAGTACAGACCGAGGATCAGCCCACTCCCGAGAATGAAGACGACGACGGCATTCTGCGTCCGCAGCCATCCGCGCAGACGCGTCAGCCGATTCCCCGCGGTGTGACGAACACCATCTTCGATGGACTTGTCCCGGCCCCGCCAGGCGATCACGGCGCCGGCGAAAAGGAAGACCAGCGGCAGCCACAGCAGGTACGGGCCCAGCAAATTCCAGAGGTAGGCGAAACCCTGCGCCCACTTGGCGCCGCCGGCGTCCTTCGACACCGCGGTGTTCGGGTACGGGAGGGCGTAGTAACCCATGCGCCAGATCTGGTAGCCCACCGGAACGATGCCGGCGACGAACACCATCGCCACGCGCACCACCCACGTGAGACCGGGCGCGAGGAAGATCATGGCCAGCGACAGCACACCCAGGATCGCCAACTCGGGGCGCACGAGGGGCCCCATGCCCGCGACGAACGAGAGCACGAGCACCGAGGTGGTGGACGGGGTGGTCGCCTGACTCCATCGGACCAGCAGCAGCCAGAGCAGCGCGATCCAGAAGATGACGAGGCAGCTTTCGAGACCCGACGTCGCGAAGTCGCGGGCCGGGGGCACCGCGATGTAGACGAGCACACCGGCGGGCATCAGGAACAGCGTGCCGCCGCCGGCGAAGGACCCACCGCGGTACAGGCGCGCGGTGCCGAACATGGCGAGCACGATCGCCGCCGTGGACAGGATCAGCGCGATCGTCAGGACGACGTATTCGAGCCGGGCCTGGGAGAGCCAGCCGAACGCGTAGACGATGTACGTCCACGCGGTGCTGGTGTTGGCCTCGACACGCTCGCCCGAGTTGAAGACCGGACCGTTGCCTGCGAGGAGGTTGCGGACCGTGCGCAGCACGATCAGGCCGTCGTCGGCAATCCATCGCCGTTCCCAGGCACCCCAGAACATCAGGAGAGCCGAGACGGCCACACCCCCGAGGAAGACCACCCTCGAGAGGATGGCCTTCCGGTGGCGTTCGGTGGTCCGCTCCGCGGCGGCGTCCGAGTCCTCGGCGCCTCCTACCAAGTCAGACGAGGTAGACAGCGACACCCACCACTCCGATCCAGGCAATCGCGAGGAGTTGGAGCACGCGGTCGCCCAGCGCAATCTCCTCGGGCTCCCCCGCCTCACCGCCGTCGACGTCCACGGCGTAACGCAGGATCGCGATGGTGAACGGCACCATGGAGATGGCGTACCAGTTGGTGGCCTTCAGGTCGTCTTGCTGGAACGCCCACAGCCCGTAGCAGAGCACGACCGCGGTGGCGCTGAGCGTCCAGACGAAACGCAGGTACGTCGTGGTGTAGTTCTCGAGGGATTTGCGGATCTTCGCGCCGGTGCGCTCCGCGAGCTGCAGTTCGGCGTACCGCTTACCGGCCGCCATGAACAGCGAACCGAAAGCCATGACCAGCAGGAACCACTGCGACAGTGCGATCTCGGCGGCAACACCACCGGCGATGGCGCGCAGCAGGAACCCGGACGAGACGATGCAGATGTCGAGGACGGCCTGGTGTTTGAGACCGAAGCAGTAGGCCAGCTGGATGCCGATGTAGACGGCCATCACCACCGCCAGCTGCCAGTTGGCGAGGAACGACAGGGCGATCGACGCACCGAGCAGCACGACCGCCATGCCGAACGCCAGGTTGACGGGCAGCACACCGGCCGCGATGGGACGGAATCGCTTGGTGGGGTGCGCGCGGTCGGCCTCGACGTCCATCGCGTCGTTGACGAGGTAGATGCCGGACGCTGCCATGCAGAACACCACGAAGGCGAGTGCGACGGGAAGCAGGACGTCGGATTCCGTCGCCGTGCCCGCGGCGACGGGAGCTGCGAGGACCAGGACGTTCTTGACCCACTGACGCGGGCGAACGGCCTTGACGATGCCTGCCGCCAGGGATGTCGGGGGTCCGGTGACGACGGCCGGTTCCTCGCTCATTTCTCTCCAAACTTCTGCTCGGCCTTCAGCACCGCGACCGCAGAGGCGGCCCCCAGGGCAGATCCGGCGAGCACATCGGTCGGGTAGTGCACTCCCAGAACGAGCCGGGAGAGCAGCATCGGCGGTACCAACAACGCAGGCAAGGGTAGCCCGGTGAGGCGGCCGAGCAGCACGGCAGCCGCTGTCGTGGACGTCGCGTGCGACGAAGGGAAGCTCAATTTGCTGGGCGTCGACACGTTGACCTGGATCGACGGGTCATTCGGCCGGGGGCGGCGGACGATGCGTTTGATCACGATCGACGCGGCGTGGGCGCCGACGGCACCCACCGCGACTCCCGCCCACTGCCGGCGACGAGGCTTGTCGAGTGCCGCGCCGATGCCGGCGACGGCCACCCACCCGAGGGCGTGCTCACCGAAATGGGACATACCCCGTGCCGTCGAGACGACGCCGGGACGGCTCGCGATCGTCGATTGGACGGCCTGCAGGATCTGGACCTCACTTGATGCCGAAGACACGTTCCCACCTCTCCTTACTGGTCAGGGCAGGAACGGCGTCCTGGTACTCGCGCTTGAGTTCGGGGAAGCGCTGGGCCAGTTCGCGGCGCAGCCGGATCGCTTCCTTCAGCAGCGCGAGCGCCAGCTTGGGGTTGCGCTTGCGGTAGACGACTCCCCGCCCGTCCGCGGTGGTGACGGTGACGCCGTCCACCTGGGACAGCAGGAACCACCGCGCGTCGATGGTGGGCACGTTGAGCTGGGGGCGCTCGTGGTGCTGCTCGTGCGCGGGCTTGACGTTGTGGATCAGACCCTTGCCGAGGCGCACGATCTTCGCGAGCGGGTTCGTGGGCAGGCCGACCGCGCCGACTTCCTCACCGGAAGGCAGCGGCAGGCTCGTCGACGACGGCAGGACCACCGCGTCCGGGTACTCCTTGCGCATCGCGTGGACGTTGCCGAGCGCGGTGGGGAGCAGTTCGAAGATGTGCTCGGGGCCCTGCAGGAAGTCGGCGATGGCCTGGTTCTGGATCGCGACTGTCGAGTATTCGAGGCACAGCAGGTGCTTGATCGTGGCCTTGACGGTGTTGATCACCAGGCCGCGGCCGTTGCCCGGCATGTGCAGGGACGCGACGACGAGCCGGTTCCGCAGGTGGAAGTACGCCTGCCAGTCGATGGCGTCGTCCTTGTCACTCCACGCCATGTGCCAGATCGCGGCGCCGGGCATGGTGACGGTCGGGTAGCCGGCATCGCGGGCACGCAGGCCGTATTCGGCGTCGTCCCATTTGATGAACAGCGGCAGCGGCTGACCGAGTTCCTCGGCGGCCTGCCGCGGGATCATGCACATCCACCAGCCGTTGTAGTCGACGTCGATCCGGCGGTGCAGCAGACGCGAGTTCTCGCGGTCGCTGAGCGGGTAGCGGGAGAAGTCGTGGTCGTACTCGACGTTCGGGGCGGCCGTCCACATGAAGATGGACCGGTCGACGACCTCGCCCATCGAATGCAGGTGACTGCGCTCCTGGAGGTTCAGCATCTGCCCGCCGACGAGCATCGGCGTCTTCGCGAACCGCGACATCGCCAGCGCGCGCAGGATCGAGTCGGGCTCGATCTCGATGTCGTCGTCCATGAACAGGATGTGCTGGCAGTCGGTGGTCTTCAGCGCCTCGTACATGATCCGGCTGTAGCCGCCGGACCCGCCGAGGTTCGCCTGGTCGTGGATGGCCAGCCGGTCGCCGAGCGCTTCGGCGGCCTCCGTGAAGCCGGGCTCGTCCTTGACCTTGCGGGTGCCCTGGTCCGGGATGATGACGGCCTTGACCACGTCCATGACGAGTTCGTCGGACGCCAGCGCCGTCAGTGCCTTGACGCAGTCGGTGGGCCGGTTGAACGTGGGGATGCCGACGGCGACGGTGGCCTCACCGGGGGCATCGACCGGTGCGTACCAGCCGGCGCTCTCCAGCACGACCTCGGTGTCGGTGGTGATGTCGAACCAGATCCAGCCGCCGTCCTCGAACGGGGCGAGTTCGATCTCGAACTCCAGCGCGGCGTCACCGTCCTGGAACTCGCGGCCCTCGACGTGGATGCGCGACGAGTCGGCCTTCGAGCGGTACACGTCGATGCGGCAGTGCCCCGACAGCTCGAGACGCAGCACCACCGAGTTCAGGGTGCTCCACCGGCGCCAGTAGCTGGCCGGGAACGCGTTGAAGTAGGTGCAGAACGACGCCTCCGCCTCGGCGCCGACCGACAGCGAGGTGCGCGACAGCGAATGCGCGCGGCGGCTGTTGGTCTTCGCCTCCTCCAGGTAGAGGGTGCGGACGTCGAGCGGCTCACCGGCGCGCGGCAGGATCACCCGCTGCAGCAGCGACTTGCCGAGTAACGGGGCGTCGTCGGTGACCTTCTCGGACTCGAGCAGATGTCGGGCGCTCATTCGGCATCCCCCACGAGGGCCGCACCGGATTCGAAGTGCGGACGCAGGGAGTTGTCGAACATCGACAGCGCGCTGGCGATCGCCATGTGCATGTCCAGGTACTGGTAGGTGCCGAGACGGCCACCGAACAGAACCTTGTTCGACGCCATCTCCTCCTTCGCGCGGTCGCGGTAGGCGGCGAGCATCGCGCGGTCGTCGGGAGTGTTGATCGGGTAGTACGGCTCGTCCTTGCTCTCCGCGAACCGCGAGAACTCCCGCATGATGACCGTCTTGTCCTTCGGGTAGTCCCGCTCCGGGTGGAAGTGGCGGAACTCGTGGATCCGGGTGAAGGGCACGTCGGCGTCGTTGTAGTTCATGACCGGGGTTCCCTGGAAGTCACCGGTCTCCAGCACCTGGGTCTCGAAGTCGAGGGTGCGCCAGCCCAGCTCGCCCTCGGAGTAGTCGAAGTAGCGGTCGAGGGGGCCGGTGTAGACGACGGGGGCGTCGGGGCTCTCGGCGCGCAGGTCGTCGCGGACGTCGAACCAGTCGGTCTCGAGCCGGACCTCGATCTTCGGGTCCTTCGCCATGTTCTCGAGCCACGCGGTGTAGCCGTCGACGGGCAGGCCCTCGTACGTGTCGTTGAAGTAGCGGTTGTCGAACGTGTACCGCACCGGCAGGCGGGTGATGTTGCCCGCGGGCAGGTTCTTGGGGTCCGTCTGCCACTGCTTGGCGGTGTAGTCGCGCACGAACGCCTCGTACAGCGGCCGCCCGATCAGGGAGATCGCCTTCTCCTCCAAGTTGGACGCAGATGCGGAGTCGATCTCGCTGGACTGCTCGGCGATCAGCTTCCGCGCCTCGTCCGGGGTGAAGTAGCGCCCGAAGAACTGCGACACCAGGCCCAGCCCCATCGGGAACTGGTACGCCTGCCCCTTGTGCAGCGCGAACACGCGGTGCTGGTAGTTCGTGAATTCGGTGAACTGGGTGACGTAGTCCCACACCCTCTTGTTCGAGGTGTGGAACAGGTGCGCACCGTACTTGTGGATCTCGATGCCGGTCTCGGGCTCGGCCTCCGAATAGGCGTTTCCGCCCAGGTGATGACGACGGTCGAGCACCAGCACACGCTTACCCAGCTGTGTTGCTGCACGCTCGGCGACGGTCAGTCCGAAAAATCCGGAGCCGACGACGATGAGGTCGTACCGGCCAGGGGCGGTTGTCTCTGGGGTTGCAGCGGTCACGATGAACCAGGGTAAGCGACTCCGCCGCCCGTGCGCGGCCAAGGGGGGCAAGCACCCCCTCGGCACGCACGAGGAGTTCTCCCTGTATTCACCGGTTCTGCAGACCTCGTTGTTCCCGCCGACGCGGCGATCGCGCTTGATGAGCGGGTGCGCATCGTCCAGCTGGCGAACTTCTACGGACCGCGGTCCGGTGGGCTCCGCACCGCCCTCCACAACTGGGGTCAGGGCTACGTCGAACGCGGACACGAGGTGATCCTCGTCGTCCCAGGTCAGCGCGACTGCGAGGAGCTGCTGCCGAGCGGGGTCCTGCGGATCACCCGGTCGGCTCCCACCATCCCCGCGACCGGGGGTTATCGCGTGGTCAATCCGCGGCGGGTGGCCGACGTGGTCAGCGGTCTGCGGCCCGACGTCCTGGAGGTGTCCGACCGGCTCACACTGCGCGGTTTCGGGGGCTGGGCCCGCGCCCGCGGGGTGCGCAGTGTGGTCGTGTCACACGAACGCCTCGACCGGCTGCTCGGCCAAGTCGCTCCGCGCCGCGTGGCCCGCGGCTGGGCCGATGTCGCGAACCGCCGGATGGCACGCAACTACGACGCCGTCGTCTGCACGACGGACTTCGCGAGCGAGGAGTTCACCCGCATCGGGGCCCCCAACCTGCACCGGGTCCCGCTCGGTGTGGACCTGACGATGTTCCACCCCGGCAAACACGACCAGGTGATGCGCGACTCGTTCGCCGACCCGGCGCAACGCTTCCTTCTGCACTGCGGCCGGCTGTCGGTGGAGAAGCAGGTGGAACGGAGCATCGACGCCGTCCGGCTGTTGCGCCGGCAGGGTCACGACGCCCGGCTGGTCATCGCCGGGGACGGCCCGCGGCGCGAGGCGCTGCAGTACCGGGCCCGGGGGCTCCCCGTGCACTTCACCGGGTTCATCAGCGACAAGGGCCGCCTGGCGTCGCTGTTCGCGTCGGCGGACGTGTCGCTGGCACCTGGGCCGCACGAGACGTTCTGCCTGTCGGCGCTCGAGTCGCTGGCGGCGGGCACCCCGGTGGTCGCGTCACAGTCGTCGGCGCTCGCCGAGATCATCACACCCGGCTGCGGCGCCCTGGCCCGGGACCGCGGTCCTGCGTTCGCCGAAGCGGTCAGCGGCATTCTCGCGATCCCCTCGCGCACGCGCCGGGCGTCGGCCCGCCGGCGGGCCGAGGACTTCGGCTGGGGCGAGTCCGTCGACGGGATGCTCGCGGTACTCGAGGGAACCGGTCCTCGCTGCCCGGCCTAACTGCCGCCCGTCGGTAACCACTCGCGCAGCACGCTGGCGTCGATCACCTGTGCGCCCAGCTTCTTGGTCCAGATGATGGTTCCGTTGGTGTACATCCGGAACTTCCCCGCCTCCGACGGCAGCATCAACTCGGGACCGATCGGCGCTCCCAGCGTGCTGTTGACGCCGCCGAGTTCCTTGTACTTCTCGGCGATCGGCGAACCCTCGGTGGTGCCGACGGTGTCCTCGTCCTCGCCCGCGGACGCGAGGGTGGACTCGGGTTCGGGGGCGGCCGGCGGCGCGGGGACGCCGAGCCCGTCACCGACCGTGAACCAGTCGGACTTGAGCTTCAGCTTCGACCGCGCCTCGGCGCCCGTCGCCTCGGCGGTGCCCGACGATCCGACCACCTTCACACCGGTGACGCGTCCGCCGTCGACCCCGAAGTTGTTGCGGGTGACCACCTCGAACGATTCGAGGTCTCCGACGTTGAACGCGGATGCGATGTCGCCCGCGGTGAGGGTCACCGCCCAGTCGTGGTTCGGCGACACGGTGTCGCCCTGGTCCTCGACGGCCGGGAACTCGCCGCCCGCGGTGTATCCGCCTGTGGACGAGGAGAATTCGGCGGCGACGGGCTTGTTGTCTTTTGTCAGAATCATGCCCTTGGTGGAACGGACGGCGTCGGTGGTCCGCGGGTCTTCCTTCGCCGAACCCCCGTACACCTGGCAGCTCTGGGTGTCGCAGGTCTTCGCCCACTCTTCCCGGTTCTCGGCGGCGGCGTAGGAGCGGGCCGCGACGGCCTGCGCCCGAAGCGCCTCGGCCCCACCGGTGTCGGCCCAGCCGGCCTTCGCCTCGGCGGGCACGACACCGAGGAGGTAGTCGTCCATGTCGAGGACGTTGACGGTGCGCACGGCGGCGCCGTCGAGTGCGACCCCGAGGGCGCCGCGATAGGGGGTGTCACCGGCGCACAGCTTCAAGTGCTCGTTCGCGGGACGGTCCGGGGCCAGGTCGACCGGGTCCACCCACGGGTGGTCGGTGGCGTCCTGCCACAGGACCTCGCCGGCACATCCGCGGGTGACCACGACGTTGGCGCCGCCGTCGGCGGTCGGCGTGAGGTGGACGGCCTCCCCCGGTCCGACGGGTTTGCCGGCGACGACGGCGCCGGCGTCCGAGTAGACGTCGAGCGGCTGATCGTCACGCGCCTGCAGCCGGACGCTGATCTGTGCGTCGGCGAGGGTGCCGAGTGTGGTGCCGCCGTAGTAGTGACCGAGGATGCGCTCGGCCGCCCACCCCTGATCCTTCGCGTATCCGTAGGCGCCCCACTGGCCCATCCCGCGGCCGTGGCCGTTGCCGTGCCCGGAGAGCGTGAACGGCGTGTCGGAGGCGACGGTTTCCCGGACGTCCTGACCGGAGGAGCGCAGGTGCACGACGACGCCGGTGACGGCGCCGATGACGAGGACGGGTGCGATGCCGAGCGCCGACGCGCGCAGAAGCTTGGCCCGGAATCCGCGCGGGGCGGGAGGGCCCGCGATGTACCGCCTCCTGCGGGTCCAGGCAGGTCTACCTGCACGAACCCCGAATTCGGTCTTCGCCATCACTGCACTCCTCATCGCTGAACAACGAGCGCTGAGACGGGGCGTGCACCTCGTCTCAGCGGGTCCGAGAAATTCGGGATAAAGTCTCAATGTAAGGTTGAGCGTTATGGACCTGTGTGACTAGTGTGGCAAGAGTGGTTGGAGTTAGCAACAACAGTCTCTTCAGTCACACGAGCATCACGAGTTGCAGACACGCGAGGTCGCTCGCAGGAAACTACAACTGAGGAGAGTCCCCCTTGCCGCACCGTCGACCGAAGCCCTCGATTGTCCTCGGGGCTGTCGCCGCTCTGGCTGTCGCAAGTCCCGTTGCGGTCTACGGCATCAGTAGCGCACCCTCCGACGTCAAATCCACGAACGAAACCTCCAACTCCGCAGTGTCCACCGAGATCGCGCAGGTCGTGCTGTCGCAGATCCCCGACATCGTGATCCCGCTGAAGGAACTGACCGGGCTGAACCTGCCCGACGTCAACATCGGCGACCTGCGGAACCTGAAGATCCCGCCGTACCTCCACATCCCCAGCAATGTGCAGCTCCCCGGCGGAATCCAGATCCCGAACCTGCAGATCCCGTTGAAGCTCCCCGCGCCGGCCGACGTCTCCGACCCCGCGATCCTGCCCCCGGCCGATCAGCAGCCCGGCGCGATCGTCAAGGAACTGTCCCGCGACACCCCGTTCAGCATGGTGGCGCTCACCTCCGAGACCCTCGCGTCCGCGGAGTCGAAGGTCCGCGCGCTGCAGGCCGACGGAACGTGGGGACAGTGGGTCTCCCCCGACATGATCGACACGCGTCGCACGGACAAGACGGCGTCGGACGGCAAGGTCGCCACCGAACCCGTCTACGTCGGGCTGACGAAGGCGATCCAGATCCTGACCCCCACCTCGACGCCCACACCGGCCGGTGCACCCGCTGCAGTTCCCGCTCCCGCACCGGCACCCGAAGCCCCTGCTCCCGCACCGGCTCCCGCAGCCGGAGGTGCCGCACCGCTCGGTTACACGCCCGCCGCCGTCAACACGCCGTTGCGGCAGCAGCCGGCACGCGCTGGCGCCGACGACGTCACGGCCGTCCTCATCGAACCGGGCAGCGGCCCCGGCGACGCGACGCTCGGCGACATCGCGAGCCCGCTCGACAGCGGCGGTCCCAAGGTCATCAGCCGCCAGCAGTGGGGTGCCGACGAGTCCATCCGGTGCCAGGACCCCGACTACGACGACTTCATCGGCGGTGCCACCGTGCACCACACCGCGGGAGCCAACGACTACTCGAAGGCCGAATCGGCCGAGATCGTCCGCGCGATCTACGCCTACCACGCGCAGACGCTGGGCTGGTGCGACATCGGATACAACGCACTGGTCGACAAGTACGGCCAGATCTTCGAGGGCCGCGCAGGCGGTCTCGACCGTCCGGTCCAGGGCGCGCACGCCGGCGGGTTCAACGAGAACACCACCGGAGTCGCGATGATGGGCGACTTCTCGTCCGAGGATCCGCCGCAGGCCACCCTCGACGCCGTCGGCAAGTTCCTCGGCTGGAAGCTCGGCAAGGCCGGACTCGACCCACTCGGTGAGACGACGATGTACTCCGAGGGCACCGAATTCACTCCCTACGCGGAGGGTGAGGCTGTCGATCTTCCGGTGATCTTCGCGCACCGCGACGTCGGCAACACATCCTGCCCGGGAGACGCGGCGTACTCACACATGGACGAGATCCGGCAGATCGCGGCGGCCAGCCTCGGCGGCGGCAACGCCTCGCTGGCCGCGGACGCACCCTCGGGTGAGGCTCCGGCGCCGTCCGGCGGTCCCGGCACGGACGCCAGCTCCAGCCTCGGTTCCGGGATCCCCGCACTGGTCAACGAACTGCTGCGGCTCACCGACCCGTCGCCGGTCGCCCAGAAGTGGGTGGCGGAAGGCGGCGACACCGGCCGGCTCGGCCAGGCCATCACCGGACTGCTGCAGGCCAAGGCCGGGAACTCGGGCGCACAGTTCGCCAACGGCGCCATCTTCACCTCGCCCAACGGCGGTGTGTGGGCGGTCCTCGGCCAGATCTTCAAGACGTGGCAGAACCTCGGAGCCGACAACGGCGAACTGGGTCTGCCGACCAGTGACGAGTACCCGATCCCGGGAGGTCTGCGCACCGACTTCGAGAACGGTTCGCTGATCTTCAACGAGATCACCGGCATCGTCACCAAGGTGCTGAAGACGTACAACGACACCTACGCGGAGGCCTACAAGAACGGTGCCCCGGTCGATGCCGCGGCCCCCGTCGCACCGCCCGCGGACCCGGCGCAGGTTCCGCCGGCTCCGGTAGAGCCCGCTCCGGCTCCCGCACCCGCACCCGTCGAGCCGGCACCGGTTCCAGCCGGCTGATCGGGTTTCACCCTCTCGGGCGCTGGTGGTCTCAGGACCACCAGCGCTCGAGCACTTTCGCGACCCCGTCGTCCCAGTTGGTGGCCGTCACCTCGTCGGCGGCGGCCTTGGCGTCGGGGTGCGCGTTCTCGACGGCGACACCCCGGCCCGCGAGGTTCAGCATCGGAATGTCGTTGGGCATGTCACCGAAGGCCACGATCCGCGACGCCGTCACGCCGAGCCGTTCCGCCACCAGCGCGAGACCCGACGCCTTCGTGATTCCCGACGCCGACAGTTCGATCAGCCCGTTGTCGGTGGAGAACGTGACATCCGCCCGGCGACCGATGTGCGGCGCCAGCGCGTCGACCATCGCCTGACTGGACATTTCCGGCACCCGGATCAGCAACTTCACCGCGGGGGCCGCGACGACCTCGTTCTCGGACATCTCGGTGTTGTCGGGGTTGAGCCAGGCGTGCTGGTAGCCGGGTGAGCTCACGAACTGCGGTGTCGCGGCGTCGTGGGCGCTGACCCCGACACGCTCGGCCGCGAGCCCGGCGCCCGGCAGCACGCGGAGCGCGATCTCCGACAGCCAGGTGAGGGTGTCGACGTCGAGGGTCGCGGCGCTGAGCACGCGGTCGCTGTCGCTGTCGTAGATGACGGCACCGTTCGCGCAAACGGCGAGCGGCGCGTAGCCGAGGCCCTCGACCACGGGATGGATCCAGCGCGGGGGCCGGCCGGTGGCCAGCACGAACGGCGTTCCCGACGCGACCACCGACGCGACGGCGTCGCGGGTGCGGGCGCTGATGCGCTCGTCCTCCCCGATCAGGGTGCCGTCGACATCGGACGCTACAAGGCTCGGTCGGTCTGGGCTCACCCAGCCATTCTGCCTGCCGAGTCCGCGGCGCCGCCGGGCGGCCGTTACCGGGTCCGCCGTTCCTCGGCTTCGCGGCGGTCCATCTCGGTGGCCTCCTCGATGGTCGGCGCGCTACCGCCGAGTCGCCGGGGCACCCAGTACGCGCCCGCCGGATGGTCGAATCCGCCCTGAACCCGGCGCAGGATCGCGTCCATCTCCGTGTGCAGGGTCGCGGTGAGGGCCTCCGCCGGTTCTCGCGGCTCGATCGGCCTGCCGACCTCGACGGTCACCGGGAACCGATGCCGCCCAAGTTGTCTCGGCTGCCCTTTGGTGGCGATCCGATGAGCGCCCCACACGATGACGGGCACGAGCGGCACCCGGGCGTCGATCGCCATGCGCGCCGCACCCGACTTCAGTTCCTTGATCTCGAAGCTCCGGCTGATGGTCGCCTCCGGGTACACACCCACCAATTCGCCCTCGCGCAGCCGGTCCACCGCAGCGAGGTACGCGCCCGCGCCTGCGGTCCGGTCGACCGGGATGACCCCGCACCCGCGCATCAGGAACGCCATCACCGTGTTGTTCGCGAGTTCGGCCTTGGCCATCAGCCGCAGTTTGCGGTCCACCGCACCGACCGCCAGTGCCAGCTGGACGAAGTCCAGGTAGCCGGTGTGATTGACCGCGAGCACCGCACCACCCTCGGTGGGAATGTTGTCCAGGCCGACTCGCGTCATCCTCAATCCCTGGAACAGGGACAACGCCTTGGCCGTCGACTCGACAGCCGCGTAGACAGGCTCCACCGCCACCCTCTAGCTACCGGTCTCCCGGGCCCGACGGGACTGCGCCTTCGCCTCGGCGTCGGCGGCGTCCATCTTGTTCGCTTCGTCGAGTGTCGGCGCGCTGCCACCGAGGCGCGCGGGCACCCAGTACTCGCCCGCCGGGTGGTCGTAGCCCTGCTGGAGGTCGGCGAGCATCGTCGTCATCGTGGCGTGCAGCTTCGCGGTCAGCTCGGCCGCGGGTTCGAACGGCTGGATCGGCTCACCGACGGCGATCGAGATGGGAGTGTTCGTGCGGCCCAGCCGCTTCGGGAACCCCTTGGTCCACACCCGCTGCGCCCCCCAGATGACCACCGGGATGATCGGGACATTCGCCTCGATCGCCATGCGCGCGGCACCCGACTTGAATTCCTTGATCTCGAAGCTCCGGCTGATGGTGGCCTCCGGGTAGACGCCCACCAGTTCGCCGCGGCGCAGGAAGTCGACGGCCGCCTTGTACGAATCCGCGCCGGCGGCCCGGTCGACCGGAATGTGCTTGAGCGCGCGCATGATCGGGCCCGAGATCTTGTTGTCGAACACTTCCTTCTTCGCCATGAAGCGGACGTACCGCTTCACCCTGCGGGCCGGAAGTCCGGCGTAGGTGAAGTCCATGTAGCCGGTGTGATTGATCGCGATCACCGCCCCACCCGTCGACGGAATGTGCTGATCGCCCTCGACCGTGAACTTCAGCCCCTCGAGGGCGAATACGGTGCGGGCGATGCCGATGACGGTTCGGTAGACGGGTTCCACAATCGGCTAGCGTAGCCGGGTATCCGCGATCTGGCCCGCCGTCGGGGACGGACATTCGGTGGGGAGTCGAGAGAAAGGGCGCGCTGGAGATGGCTGGCAGGGGCAGGAGGGCGCTCATCGCGCCGGTCGTCGCGGTGATCCTCGGCGCGGGGGTGGCGTGCGATTCGCAGTCCGGCATCCCGACGGACGAGCCCCCGGCCGACACCGTGTCCGCGCCCACATCCGCCGCCGAGCCCACGACCACCACGCCGCCTGCCCCGGTGCCGCAGGTGATCGTCGGCGAGGTGCCCGGCAACCCCGCAGCGGTCGACGCGGTCCGCGCCTGGGCCACCGACCTGGCCACCCGGCCCGGCACCGTCCCCGCGAAATGCTGGACGCTGCCGCCCGCCCAGGCCGCCGACCAGTACGCCGACACGTCCGCGATCCTCGGGGCGCTCGCGCAACCCGGCGTCGACGGACAGTTCGCGGTGTCGTGGACCGGCGGCGGCACCACGGTGTCCGTCAAACGCAGCGAGATCGCCTCCGGCTACGCCTGCCCGCACGTCCACCCCGCCGGGACCGTCGACTTCTACACCCCCGCCGACGCCGAGTACGCCGTCGCCCGATTCCTGTCGCGGGAGTCGGGCGCGCCGGTGAACAGGGCAGACACCGAGACCGCCTACCCGCTGATCTGCCCCGGCTTCAGCCCCTGGGACCCGTCCGGCACCGGCAACGGAGGCCGGCCGCCACTCCAGCTCGACCCCGACGTCCTCGCCGGGACCACGGCGTTCGCCGCCGACGCGATGACCGCCACGCCGGTCCGCGGCGACTACCTGGAAGTGTCCGTTCCGGTCACCGACGTGTCGGGGGTGACGAACACCCGGCAGGTCACGCTGTCCATCGGCCCCGACGGCTACTGCCTGGGCGAAGTGACCTGACCGCACGTGAGTGGCACGGTGTGCTGGAGCGCGCATTGCCACTCACCTGGGGGGAACGCCTACTCTGGAACAGTCGCTCAGCTCCCAGGAGGCATACCAGTGCAGGTCACCAGCGTCGGACACGCCGGATTCCACATCCAGACCGAGGCAGGCTCGATCCTGTGCGACCCCTGGGTGAACCCCGCGTACTTCGGGTCCTGGTTCCCGTTCCCGGACAACACCCAGCTCGACTGGGACACCCTGGGCAACTGCGACTACCTGTACGTGTCGCACCTGCACAAGGACCACTTCGACCCGGAGAACCTGAGCAAGCACGTCAACAAGGACGCGACGGTCCTGCTTCCCGACTACCCGGTGCCGGACCTCAAGCGTGAACTCGAGGCGCTGGGCTTCCACAAGTTCTTCGAGACCGAGGACTCGGTCAAACACAAGGTCACCGGCCCCAAGGGTGACCTCGACATCATGATCATCGCGCTGCGCGCCCCCGCGGACGGTCCGATCGGCGACTCGGGTCTCGTGGTGTCCGACGGCGAGACCACGTGTTTCAACATGAACGACGCACGCCCCGTCGACATGGACGTCCTGCACGACGAGTTCGGCAAGATCGACATCCACCTGCTGCAGTACTCGGGCGCCATCTGGTACCCGATGGTCTACGACATCCCCACCAAGACGAAGGCCAACTTCGGCAAGCAGAAGCGTCAGCGCGGCATGGACCGCTGCCGCAGCTACATCGAGCAGGTCGCGGCCACGTGGGTGGTGCCGTCCGCCGGGCCGCCGGTGTTCCTCGACGACGCGCTGCGCTACCTGAACGACGACCGGGGCGACGAGGGCAACATCTTCCCCGACCAGATCACGTTCCTCGAGCAGATGCGGATCCACGGCAACGACGGCGGCATCCTGATGATCCCGGGGTCGACCGCGGACCTGAAGGGCGGCGAGCTGACGCTCACGCACCCGATCCCGGACGCCGAGGTCGACAAGATCTTCGCCGACAAGGCCGCGTACATCGAGGACATGGCGAAGCGCATGGCGCCGGTCCTCGCCGCCGAGAAGGCCACGTGGGCCCCCGCCGAGGGTGAGCCGCTGCTGGAGGCGCTCAAGGCGAAGTTCGAGCCGATCATGAAGCAGTCCGACCTGATCTGCGACGGCATCGGCTACCCCGTCGGCCTGGTGATGGGCGACGAGACCGTCGTCCTCGACTTCCCGCAGCGCACCGTCCGCCCCCGCGGCGAGAAGGACGGCAAGTACCGCTACGGCTTCCGGATCGCCCCCGAGCTGGTGCGCACGGTGCTGCGCGACGACGAGCCCGACTGGGTGAACACGATCTTCCTGTCCACCCGCTTCGAGGCGTGGCGCGTCGGCGGATACAACGAGTTCCTCTATACGTTCTTCAAGTGCCTCACCGACGAGCGCATCGCGTACGCCGACGGCTGGTTCGCCGAGGCCCACGACGACTCCGCGTCGATCGAACTCGGCGGGTACGAGATCCAGCGTCGGTGCCCGCACCTGAAGGCCGACCTGTCGAAGTTCGGCGTCGTAGACGGCACCAACCTCACCTGCAACCTGCATGGCTGGCAGTGGGACCTCGAATCGGGGCGCTGCAAGACGTCCAAGGGCCACGAATTGCGGTCCACGAAGCTCTGATCCCGGCGGGCGAACGTACCCTTTGGCGCACCTGAGGCGTCGAAGGGTACGTTCGCCTGCCCCGTTCCGGTATCTGCCGGCTTTCACTCCGCTCCACAGCATCCGCGTCGACAAATATCGATGATTGCTCTCAATTGTTAACATTCTCAATCATTGACGTGTAGTGTGATCCGTGTCGCAAAGGAGTGCCCCTTTTCCATGAGCTACCTCATCTCCGATGCGAGCCCGAATTACGACATCCCCGCAGCCTGAACGGTTTTCGGCTGTCCCTTCGTATCGACACCATCGCTTTCTGCGAGAGTTGCCTGGAAAGGACTTCCATGGGCAGATCAACCGTGTTGACCGCGCTTGCCGTCGTGTCCCTCGTCGCCGTCTCGTGCGGCGATCCGGCGGAGGACGCGGCGGCGGGCTCCATTCCACGTATGTCACCCGCGGTCGGCGCCGTCCTGACCGGATGCGCGGACCTCGGCACTCGCTTCGAATTCACCAATACCACTCTCACAGAGTCGAAGCCGACTCCGGCGGGAGAACTGACCGTCGGTGGCCACGACATCCGTGCCCACTGCACGGTGACCGGAAAGATGAACGAACGGGTCAGCCCCGTCGACGGCCAGCGCTACGCCATCGGGTTCGAAATGCGACTACCCGAAGACTGGAACGGCAGATTCTTCTATCAGGGAAACGGCGGCATCGACGGGAATGTCCCTCCCGCGGTAGGCGCAGTCAGCGGCGGTGGTCCCACCACTAATGCCCTCGACCTGGGATTCGCGGTGATCAGCTCCGATGCCGGCCACACCGCCGAACAGAACCCGCTTTTCGGCATCGACCCCCAGGCCCGGCTCGACTACGGGTATCAGGCCGTGGCCTCCCTGACTCCCATGGCGAAGGCCCTGATCACAACGGCGTACGGCAAGGCTCCGGACCACTCGTACATCGGTGGAACATCCAACGGCGGTCGACACACCATGGTCGCCGCCAGCCGTCTGCCCGATCAGTACGACGGATATCTCGCCGGGGCACCTGGATTCAACCTTCCCAAGGCGAGCGTCGCCCAGATGTACGGTGCCCAGCAGTATGCCGCCGCGGCAACGGATCCCGACAATCTGGAGTCGGCCTTCGACCCCACCGCACGTGCGATTGTCGCGCAGGCCATCCTGGCCGAATGCGACAACCTGGACGGTGCCGACGACGGGCTCGTCCACGACGTCAGAGGATGCGCCACCGCATTCGACCTCGCTACCGACGTACCCACCTGCACAGGTGAATTCGACGGTGCCTGCCTCTCCCGGGAGCAGACGCTCGCCGTGTCCAACGTCTTCGCAGGCGCCGTGAACTCCCGCGGCGAGGCGCTGTACTCCACCTTCCCCTACGATCCGGGACTGATCAGCGAGGATTGGGCACAGTGGGAGTTCGTGAACTCCATCACCAACCGCGACCCCTCCGCAGCATTCATCTTCACCACACCACCCTCCGAACCCGGCGCGCTGGCCGATACCCGGGCGATAGCGCTCGGGTTCGACATGGACGCCGACGCCGGCAAGATCAGCGATACCGACTCGACATACACCGAGAGCGCGATGTCGTTCATGACTCCGCCGGACCCCACCGACCTCGATGAACTCCGCGGGCGGGGAGCCAAAATGGTTGTCGTGCACGGGGCTTCGGACCCGGTCTTCTCTGTCGACGACACCACTCGCTGGTACGAATCTCTGACAGCGAAGTACGGCGATACGACCTCGGACTTCGCGCGTTTCTTCCGGGTCCCCGGAATGGGGCATTCACGAGGTGGACCGTCCACCGACCAGTACGACGGGCTGTCCGCATTGGTGGACTGGGTCGAGAATGGTCGAGCACCCGACTCCATCATCGCGACTGCCCGCGGAGTCGGGAATCCTGGCGGTGCAAACCCCGAAGTGCCACCGTCGTGGAACCCCGGTAGGACTCGGCCGCTGTGCCCGTTCCCGCAGGTAGCGCGCTACGCCGGATCCGGTGATATCGAGCGAGCCGAAAGTTTCGACTGCCGCTGACCGCCGCAGACGATCAGGCTTGGAGTTCGCGTTAGAAGCGATCCTCGATGTCGGTGAGCGGCAGCTGCTCGGCATGTCATCGCTCGGTGAGCGTCGCCTCGTCCCGATCACCGGTGGATCGTTCGAAGGCCCTCGAGTCAGAGGGACGGTGGTCGCAGGTGGGGCGGATCGGCAACTGATCCGGCCCGACGGGCTCGAGCAACTCGACGCGCTGTACGAACTCCGAACCGACGACGGCGCCGTCGTCACCGTCCGCAATCAGGTGCTGGTGGACGAGACCGGGGAAGGCAACCGGTACGCCTTCTCGTCGATCTCACTGTCGGCGCCCGAGGGCCCCCACGGCTGGCTGAACCAGCGCGTGTTCGTCGGCACTCTCGACAGTATGAAACCCGCTCGCGCGGCGGTGCGGGTTCGTGCCTACGCCCTCGTGTGAGGGCGAATGTATCCTTCGGCGCACCTGAGGCGTCGAAGGGTACATTCACCCGGCTGAGGGGGCGTCGGCTCGGACGGGCGGCAGCCACCGACGTACCAGGACCGCCGACAGCAGCACCGGAACGGCGAGTGCCGCGACGAGCGTCGTGACCGTCAGCCACAGGGATCCGACGGCGACGCCCGCGTAGATCAGCACCGCGGCCACCTCACCGAACAGTCCGGCCACCGATGTGACGGTGGCGCGTGCGGGACCGGTGATCGCGTCCTGCACGCGCGCTTCCGACACGATCATCGCGTTGCCGAGGATGCCGTAGCCGACGCCGAGCGCGAGGAATCCGGGGACACCGCCGAGCAGCGCTCCCCCGCCGAGCAGGATCGCGGCGAGGGCGACGGCCCGCCCCATCGTCACGGCACGCATCGAGGCCGTGCGTCCGGCGAGTGCTGTGCCGACGACCTGACCGCTCACCGTGATCGCGACGAGCAGCGGTACGGACGCCGTCGCCGTTCCACCGTCGCGCGCGAGTAGCCCGAAGTACTCGTCGAACGCCAGGAACGCGATCAGCACTGCCGACAGCAGCACTCCGCGCCGGACCACCGCCTCGCGCGTCACCTCGCCGAGGCCGGCCCGCAGCATCGAGGCGTACCGGGCACCGAGTCCCCGTCGCTCGTCCGTGGCTTCGAGAGTCTCGTCCGCCTCCTCGACCTTCGGCGCCGCGGGCAGCAGCAGGGCGAAACAGCCGTGGACCACGGTCGCGCCGACGCTGACCCACCCGACCAGTGGATATCCGCCGAGGATGTAGAGCGGCGCCGCCGTCAGGGTCGCGAGAAGGTTGCACACCATGGCGCCGGAGTTGGCGTAGCCGAGCAACCTCGCGAAGTCACCGGCAGCGCCGCGCGCCACGAGTTCGTCGTACAGCAGCGCCTCGAACGTGCCCGACTGGATGGCGCCGCTGATGCCCCACAACACGAATCCGGCGGCGAATCCCGCGTACGACGGCACGACGATCCATACAGTGAATCCGGCCGTGTACAGCACGGATGCGAACACCAGGAGGCCACGTCGAGATACGGTGTCGGCCCACGCGCCGGACGGCACCTCCGCGACGAAGGACACGACCGACCAGATGACGAACAGCGACGAGATCTGACCGACGCTCAGTCCGTGGTCGGCGAACAGCAGGTCGTACAGACCGTAGAGCGGGATGAGGTCGCGCGTGGACACGTAGCCGACCACGCGGACGGCGAGAGAACGCTGCGAACTGGGTCAAGGCTGGGCGGCGGGATATCTCACGCGCCCAGTTTCGCACTCCGCACCGGGGGTGTCACCCCGTTTTCGGCCTATCCGACGGTCGGCGGCTGATCGACGAGCTGGGCCATGTAGAGCTGGTCGCCCATCTTGTCCATCAGTTCGATCTGCGTCTCCAGGTAATCGATGTGATCCTCTTCTTCCCCGAGGATCGTCTCGAGCAGTTTCGCCGACGTGGCATCGCCCTTGTCGCGGCACATCTGGATGCCCGGACGCAGGCGCTCGACGACCTCGACTTCGATGGAGAGGTCGGAATGGAACTGCTCGCGCAGGTCCTGCCCGATACGCAGCGGCAGCAGCTTCTGATAGTTCGGAAGCGCCTCGAGAAACAGGATCCGGTCGGTGAGGATCTCGGCGTGATTCATCTCCTCGATGGACTCCGCCCGAGTCTTGTCCGCCAGTTTGGTAAAGCCCCAATTGGCCTGCATCTTGGAGTGCAGGAAATACTGGTTGATCGCAGTCAGCTCACTGGTCAACTGTTCGTTGAGAAGAGCAATTACTTCGTCGTCGCCGCGCATGACTTCTCCGTTCGCCCCGGTTGAGGCGAACGTACCACCGGCAATATCCCGCGATGTAGAGAATCGCGGGATTCAGTTGTGCTGCGGTTTCGTCACGCGGCCACGCTGTTCGCGGCCGACCGCTCCAGAATCTCCTTCAACCGATCGACGCAGGTCCCACATCCCCATCCGGCGCCGCAACGCTCACCGATGGCATCCGCGCTGTCAGCTCCGGCGGCGCAGTGCTCGTGCACTTCGTCTTCCGTCACTGCCTTGCAGATGCACACGAACATGTGGAGCTCCTTACCAACTCGATTAGGTAAGGGTTACATCATTTCGTCGTTCGCGCAAGGGTAGCCTTCCCAAAAATCCTGAGCCTGCGTTATGGCTTCAGGACATCCGTCCCGACGAACGGCACGAGCGCCTCGGGCACCCGCACGGTGCCGTCGGACTGCTGGTGGTTCTCCAGGATGGCGACGATCCACCGGGTGGTGGCGAGGGTGCCGTTGAGGGTCGCGGCCGTCTGCGGCTTCCCGTTCTCGTCGCGGTACCGCACACCGAGACGACGCGCCTGGAACGTCGTGCAGTTGGACGTCGAGGTGAGCTCGCGGTACGACTGCTGCGTGGGCACCCAGGCCTCGCAGTCGAACTTGCGGGCCGCCGACGACCCCAGGTCGCCGCCGGCCACGTCGATCACCCGGTACGGCACGTCGATGGCGGCGAGCATGTCGCGCTCCCACGCGAGCAATCGCTGATGCTCGGCGTCGGCGTCCTCGGGCTTGCAGTACGTGAACATCTCCACCTTGTCGAACTGGTGGACCCGGATGATGCCGCGGGTGTCCTTGCCGTAGCTGCCGGCCTCGCGGCGGAAGCACGTCGACCAGCCCGCGTACCGCTTGGGGCCGTCGGCGAGGTCGAGGATCTCGCCCGAGTGGTACCCGGCCAGCGGGACCTCGGACGTGCCGACGAGGTACAGGTCGTCGTCGGCGAGGTGGTAGATCTCGTCCGCGTGGGCGCCGAGGAACCCGGTTCCCGCCATGATCTCCGGCCGCACCAGCACCGGCGGGATCATCATCTGGAAGCCGTTGGCCATCGCCTTCTGCGCGGCCAGCTGCAGCATTCCCAGCTGCAGCATCGCGCCGAAGCCGGTGAGGAAGTAGAAACGAGCGCCGGAAACCTTCGCGCCGCGCTCCATGTCGATCAGCCCCAGCGACTCACCCAGCTCGAGGTGGTCCTTGGGTTCGAAGTCGAACGCGGGAATGTCGCCCACCGTCTCGAGGGTGACGAAGTCGTCCTCGCCGCCCGCGGGGGCGCCCTCCTGGACGACGTTGGAGATCGCCCGGTGCGCGGCGTCGAGCGCGGCCTGCGCCTCGTGCTGCTCGGCCTCGGCCTGCTTGACCTTGGCCGCGAGTTCCTTCGAGCCCTCGAGCAGCGCCGGACGCTCCTCCGGGGACGCCTGCCCGACCTTCTTGCCGAACGCCTTCTGCTCGGCACGCAGGTTGTCGCCGGCGAGAACGGCGGCGCGCCGGGACGCGTCGGCCTCGAGCAATGCGTCGACCAGGGCGGGATCTTCGCCACGGGTGCGCTGCGACTCGCGGACGGCGTCGGGGTTCTCGCGGAGGAACTTCAGGTCAATCACGGCTTCAAACCCTACCGGGCGCCGCTGAGCGGCTCACTCCGGTTTCGGTTCCAGCAGGCTCAGAAGGTCCTCGCGGCCGAACATGCGGGCGGCGTCGACGGCGGTCGGGTGGCCGGCCGTGGCGTCGGCACCGCCGGCGACGAGGGTCCGCACCACGGCGTCCTCACCCTTGAACAGCGCCCCTGCCAGCGGAGACTGTCCCTTGTCGTTGAGGCGGTCGACGTCGGCGCCGCGGTCGATCAGGACCTGAACGGCCACGGCGTGACCGTGGTAGGCGGCCAGCATCACCAGGGTGTCGCCGTTCTCATTGGCCAGGTTCACCGGGACGCCCGCGTCGAGGTACGTGGCCAAGGACACGGCGTCACCGGATCGTGCCGTGTCGAACACGCGCCCGGCGAGCTCTTGCAGTTCAGGATCCACCGGCTCGGCGGACTGCTGAGGATCGTCACTCATGGTCGTCGAAGTTACGCCAGGTTCGAGCCGATTGCGGGAGTTGTTCTGCTTCCACGATCGGAACAGGCATTATGGAAATCGATGTCCTCAGATCAGTCGAACGGCGCCGAACCCCAGCCGAAGAATGCCGGGCAACCGGAGAAGGCGCCCCGCAGCATGTCCGCGACCACGACGCGTCGCGCGCTCGCGGCCGTCGCGGCAGGTGCCGTGGTGGCGGCGATCGCCACGTTCGCGATCGCCGGCGGTTTCAACCGCAGCGAGAATCTCCCCGCGCACTCCACCGGTTCCGGACCGCAGGCGACGGGTTCGGTGGAGGGTGACGCGTTCGCTTCGGCGGCGGCAGGCGACTGCCTCGACTGGACGCCGTCGAACGATCCGCAGGAGGACCGGAAGGACGTCGCGAAGGTCGACTGCTCGGAGGAACACCGGTTCGAGGTGGCGGCGCCGCTGGATCTCAGCGTGTACCCGGGCGCCGAGTTCGGTCCGGGTTCGCGTTACCCGGGTGCGCTGCGGTTCGCCGCGTTGCGCGACGAACACTGTGTGCCCGCCGTCGACACCTACCTCGGCGCGAAGTTCGATCCGTACGGCAAGTTCAGCGTGGGTCTCATGTTCCCCAGCGAGTCCGGTTGGGCGGCGGGCGAGCGGACACTACGGTGCGGTCTCCAATTCTCCAGCACCGCAGGGACGTTGCTGCCGTTCACCGGCAAGGTGGCCGAGCAGGACCAATCCAACATCTGGGATCCGGGCACCTGCATCGGCATCAACCAGAACGTGCCCACCGATCCCGTCGACTGCGCGCAACCCCACGCCTTCGAAGTGATCTCCGTCGTCGACCTGGCCACCCAGTTCCCCGCGTCGATGCCGACCGTCGAAGACCAGGACAAGTACCTCGAGGGTGTGTGCACGCAGGCCGCCAACGAGTACCTCGGTTCCGCCGACGCGTTGCGGAACAAGACGCTCACGCTGTTCTGGGACAACCTGGAACTCGACAGCTGGCTCGCGGGCAGCAGGCGGGTGAACTGCTCGGTGGGCAAGGAGACCGACGCCGGCGGCTTCTCGACCATCACCGGTTCGGCGAAGGGCGAGATCCTCATCAACGGCGCGGCACCCGTGCCGCCGCCGCCGGTCCCGGAGGGCAGGTCGATACCGACGCCGCTTCCCGGCGCCGCGCCGGTCCCCGGGAACTGATGTGGCGGTGAGCATGACGCCCGACCGATTCGAGGAATTGGTGGGCGACGCACTCGATCTGATCCCACCCCAGCTCGCGGCCGCGATCGACAACGTCGTCGTCCTCGTCGACGACCGCAACGACGAGGACCCGTATCTTCTGGGCCTCTACCACGGGATCGCGCTGACGGAACGGGACAGCCATTACGGCGGATCGCTGCCCGATACGATTACCGTCTATCGCGACGCCCTCCTCGAAATCTGCAGTTCGGAGGAGGAAGTCGTCCACGAGGTAGCCGTCACCGTGATACACGAGGTTGCGCACTACTTCGGGATAGAAGAAGATCGCTTGCACGAGCTCGGCTGGGGATGAACGGTTTTCCCGAGAAGAAATTCTCGGGATCGGGGGGAACCGAAGAGCGCGTTGCAGCGTCCAAGTGTGTAGGGACAGCTGCACATGCAGTTCGTTTGCCGGGGGGCAACTGCCTTCCGCCTGCCTAGGTCAAGAAGGAGTTCGACGCCATGCCAGCTCTGCACGTCGCACCTGAAGCTCTTGTCGCCGCCGCCGTGGAACTCGACGCGCTCGCCGCGCGTCTCGAGACCGCGGTCGCTCTCAACTCCGCGGCCATCCGCGTGCTGCCCTCCGGGAGCGAAGAGGTGTCTCTGCACGCGGCAGGTTACTTCAACACCGTTGCCAACACGTTCACTCCCGCTGTCGCCCAGGGCATTCTCGAGATGCGCGAGACCGCGAACACGCTCCGCACCCAGGCCGCGCTGTACGTCGCCGAGGACCTCGCGCTCGGCGCGTCCCTCGCTGCGGGCATGTGACGGCCGGCGCCTCGAGACCACTAGGAGATCAAGCATGACCATGGGACTGACAGGTGTCATCTGGTTGCCCCGAGGGGCGACCGTCAACTCGACCACCCTCGCCGCCGGCGCGGGCCCGGTGCCGCTGAGCGTGGCGAGCGCGGCGTGGACGGCGCTGTCCACGAGCTTCGTCGACGCCAACCTCACGCTGGTCCGCGTGATGGCCGAACTCGCGGCCGGCTGGCAGGGTGTCTCGGCGGTCGCGGCGCTCGCGAAGATCACGCCGTTCACGGTGTGGACGGCCGAATGCGCCGAACTCGCCGCGGACACCGCAGCGAAAGCGGGGCTCGAAGCCGGCGCCTACACCACTGCCGCGCTCATCATGCCCAGCATCCCCGAGATCGTCGCCGTGAAGACCGCGAAGGCCACCGCGTATTCGACGGGTGGCGCGCTCAACGGCACCGCCGCGGCCGCGGAAGCCGCGGACCGCGCGATGGACATTCGCGCCGGTCTCGTGATGGAGGGTTACGAGGCCGCGTCGAACATCCTGGCGCTCAAACGCACGTACAGGCAGCCCCCTCGGATCGTCACGAAGGCCGATTCGAAGGAGGTCGGGACGTTCGACGAAATCCCGTCCGACGGTGAATTCGATCCGACCCGTGCCGCGGCTGCCGCACTGATGGCCGCCGGCCAGAACCCGGCCGTCACCACGGCCGCGTCGCAGGTCGGCAGCATCGCGGGCACCACGGTCTCCACCGCCACGTCGGCGGCGAGCAACATCGGTGGCGCGGCGTTGTCCGCGGTCACCGGTGGCGGCGTCACCCCGATGGTGGGCGGTGCGCCGATGATGTCCGGTGGCGCGTACGGCGGCGGCTCTGCCTCGACCAGTGCTGCGGCAGCCCGCACCTCGGTCGGTGCGATCGGCGCCGGCGCCGTAGGCGGGGCGACCCTGCCGGAAGGCTGGGGTAAGACGGACGGCGGCCAGGGCGCGCGGCCCGGCGCACCGGCAACCGCACCCGGCGGGGTGATCGGAGACGTTCGCGCCGAAGTGAACCCGGCTGCGGCGGCGCGCGGCGCCACCGGTAGCGGACCGATGACGGTCGGGCGCGGCGCGGCCGGGGCGGGTTCACAGGACGAGGACGAGCGGGAGACCCCCGACTACCTGAAGAACTTCGAGCACTTCTCCGACGGGCGCACCGTCATACCGTCGGTCATCGGTGCGAACCCCGACCACCGGGAGTCCGGACGGTGATCGATCTGGGCACCCAGCCGGGCGTACCGACCCTCCCGGCGGTGACCCTGAGCCTCGACGAAATGGATTATCTCGTCGACACGCTCGCACTCGACGTGCTGCCGGTGGTGCTCGACGCCACCCCGCGGTACGACACGTACGACGCCAGGGACGCAGCGTTCCGCGGCGCCGTCGACACCCTCGCCGCCCGGGATCTGCTCCCGGGCGGCGGGGTTCACCCCGAACTCGCAGACCGCCTCCGGGTTCTCGCCCGACCGCTGTGGGAGATCGCCCTGCGCTGGTACGTCGACGGCATCATCTCGAGGCTGTGCATCTCCCAGGGCGAAACCCTCTCGGTGCTGGCCCTGCGCGCCGGCGACACGTATGTCGTGCAGGATGCGGGCGCCGACATCTTCGCCCCCGTCATCGGAGCGCTGGGGGCCGCCGACCCGATGAACGTCGGCGTCGTCAACGCACCCACGGTGCAGCTCGGCGAAGCCTTCGATCAGGGCGGGGACGGCAAGTCGCTCGCCGCCGCCCTCACCGCACTCGGGGTGAGCGCGGTCGACGCGACCGTCCTCGGCAACGCGATGGCAGCCTGCACCACCTACGCCGAGATCGTCGGAATCGTCTACGGCGACGGACGGTACGACCCCGTGGGTGGGCCCGTCACGGTCTTCGACACGTCGGCGGGACGCATCGTCGGCACGTCCAGTGTCTCCGCGCACGGGGTGGCGTGGTCGTCGCTCAGCCCCGGCACCCCGCAGCGCCTGCGGCAGGCGCTGGAGTCGCTGGCCGACCGGCTCCGCTGACCTACACCGGTTGCCGCTTCCACCACGCGCCGGTCTCGCGGCGCTCCTTCCAGGTGGTGAATTCGTACCGGTACATGCGCGCACGCACGTGTTTCGGCGGTTCCTCCGGGAACGGGTTGTACTGCAACAGCTTCAGGGTGTCGCGATCGTTCCGCAGCAGCCTCTCGACGAAACCCCGGAACCACGGTTCGGCGTAGCCGGGCGAGATCGCCGTGAACCAGAACAACCAGTCGAGCCGCAGGTGATACGGCGCGAACTGCCGCGGTCGCCGGCGAACGTCTCCCGGTTTCCCCTTGAACCCGTACTCCTTCCACTCGGAACGCACACTGGCGTGTGTGTCCGACGTGCCCTCCACGATCACCTCGTAACGCACCCGGGTGATGCTGCCGAACGCGCCGTACGTGTTGACGAAATGCCACTTGTTGAACGACGCATTCATGCGCTGCCCGTGGGAGATCAAGTTGCGGATCGGCCAGTAGCTCAACACGACGACGAGAGCCGTCACCGCGATCACCAGCACGACGAAGGGCATGGGCGCCGAGTCGCCGGCGGCCGGGACGTCGACGGGCAGCACCTTCTCGTACACGCTGTCCGGGATGACGGACAGTCCCAGCACGATGGTCGTCCAGTTCAGCCACGAGAAGTTACCGCTCGCCACCAGCCACAGCTGGGTGACGATCATGATCGTCGCGGCGACGGCGGCGACCGGTTGCGGCGCGAACAGCCCGAACGGCACCACCAACTGGGCGAAGTGGTTGCCGAGCACCTCCACCTTGTGCAGCGGCTTCGGCAGCTGGTGGAAATACCAGCTGAACGGTCCGGGCATCGGCTGGGTTTCGTGGTGGTAGTACAGGCAGGTGAGGTCCTTCCAGCATCGGTCGCCGCGCATCTTGATCAGCCCGGCGCCGAACTCGAGGCGGAACAGCAACCACCTCAGCACGAGCAGCACGAGAATCGGCGGACCGACCGACGCATTGCCCAGGAAGATCGCGAGGAAACCCGCTTCGAGCAGCAACGACTCCCAGCCGAAGCTGTACCAGATCTGGGAGACGTTGACGATCGAGAGGTACAGCACCCACAGGGCGAACCACACGAACATGCACGCCGCGAGCGGGATGACCTGCGTCAGACCGAGCAGCGCGGCGAGGGACAGTCCGGCGCCGGTCCAGCAGACCGCCTCGAAGAATCGGTCCGAGTAGTGGAAATGGAAGATGCTCGGTGAACGTCCGAATGTGACGGCGTGGAGGAAGTTCGGGATGGGCAGCATCCCGTTGCTGCCGACGAGCGGCCTGAACTGGTTTCTCGCAGCCACGAACGCGACGAGATAGATCGCGGCGAGCCCCTCGGTGACGAGCAGCCGACCGAGCGAATAGTCATCGCCAACGAACCAATCCACCGCCGTCACTCCTCGAGGACGGTTTCCTCCATCGTCGCGCAACCCCAGGGTGCGCGCAACGACGTCACCCCATCGGGTCGTCGGCGCCGGGGATCACCCGGTGTTCGAACGGTGGCTCGACGGTTCCCCAGCGCACGCACTCCCAGCCGCCGCCCGCGAGTGGTGTCAGCTCCACCGACTGCGTGTTGGCCAGATGATTGTTGGCGGCGAACAACCCGGGCACTCCGGCGAGTTGCGCTGCCACGAGCCGGATGGCGGCGCCGTGGCTGACCAGCACGACGTCTCCCGATTCCGCCGGGTCGTCGAGGTATTGCTCACGCAAGGAGTCCACGACCGGCACATACCGTTCGAGGATGTCGTGGGCGGATTCCCCGCCGGGGACCCGGGCGTCCAGTTCGCCGGTGTGCCACAGGTGGAACGTCTTCATGAACAGCTTGTGCGACTCCTCGTCGCTGCGGTCCTCGAGTTCACCGGCCTGTGCCTCGTGCAGGCCCTCCCGCACCTGGACGGCGATGCCCGACGCCAGTTCGACGAATCGCGCCGTCTGCCGGGCGCGCAGTGCCTGCGAGGACACGAGGGCGACCGTCGTCGCCTTCGCGGCGAGGTCGGTGCCCAGTCGTTCGGCCTGGGAGAGCCCTTCGGGTGTCAGCCGGGCACCGGGCAGCCGGGTGTCGAGCCTGCGCTCGACGTTGGCCTCGGTCTGCCCGTGCCGGACCAGGATCAGCTTGCCGCTCACGATTCCCTCTCTCCCTGACGGATTCGTTCGATCCAGTCCGCTGCGTCTCCGTCGGACGGCGGCGGCGGGCCGCTGGGGTTCGCCGCGGGCCAGGACCCGAGGAACCGCACGTGCGACTTGCGGTGCAGCGCACGGAACGCCTCGGCGACGAGCGGGTCGTCGATGTGCCCGATGCAGTCGACGAAGAAGCGGTACAAGCCGGGGGTGGTGCGCACCGGGCGCGATTCGATCCGGATGAGATCGATTCCGCGGGTCGCGAACTCGGAGAGCACACCGACGAGGGAGCCGGGGGTGTTGTGGGGTTCGAGCACGGCCGAGGTGCGGTCGCCGCCGGTGCGTGCGGGCACCTGGGTCGGCGCGGTGACGAGAACGAACCGGGTGCGGGCGCTCTTCTCGTCCGCCACGCCGTCGGCGAGGCTGCGCAGCCCGAGCCGTTCGCCGGCGAGGGCGGTGGACACGGCGGCGTCGGCGAGGCCGTTCGCCACGTCCTCGGCGGCGCCTGCGTTGGAGGACGCCGTCTGGAGTTCGGCGCCGGGGCAGTTCTCCTCCAGCCAGATTCGCACCTGGCCGGCCGCCACCGGGTACGCCCGCACGGTGCGCACCTGATCGAGCCGCTCGATGCCGGCCCCGCCGAGGATCGTGAACGCCACGTCGAGCTCGGTCTCGGCCACGATCTGCAGGCGGTCGCCCAGCGCGAGCGAGTCGAGGGTGGGCACCACGGCCCCCTCGACGGAGCTCTCGATGGGAACTACGGCGCCGTCGACGACGCCGTCGCGCACCTTGGCCAGGCTGGCGGGCGGACTCGTCGCGGCTACCCGCTCGACCGGGCCGTCGAAGGCACCCGCGGCCTCGAGCTGGGCGAGCGCCATCTCCGTGAAGGTTCCCGAGGGTCCGAAATACGCGATCTTTGGCACGCCTACGAGATTACGCACCGAGCGTTGACGGACCGGCGCATTGGCGGTGAATGTTTTACCGCAGACCCGTGTCCGCCAGCTCACGGGCGACGAGCGCCGGGTCGTGTACCTCGACCCCCAGCAGGACCTCGCGGACGGCCTCCGCGGCCTCGGGGATCAGAGAGGTGAGCCTCGTCGGATCCGGTGCCGCGAGCGCCGCCCGCACATCGTCGCCGCGAAGGGACGCGACCGTCCCGGACAGGAGCGCGAGCACCTCGGCCGTGCCGCGTGCCCTCGCCACATACCCGACGTCCGCGTGCGCGAGGACGGCCAGGAAGTCGGCGACCTCGCCGATGCCGCGCCCGCTCGCGAGGCCCGGGATGCGGCCGGCGTCCGCGAGTTGCTGCGCCGTCTCGGCGAGACCGGGGTCGTCGCTGCCGTCGGCGGTGACGAACACCGCGAGCGGAGACGGCAGCCGGAGCGCGACCGCGTCGCCGAGCTGGCCCGCGGGGCAGTCGAGGTGGAACCGGACCGCCTCGTAGGAGGCCTGCTCGCTGGTGCGGAGAACGGCGGGGTCGACGTCGAGACCCACGATGATGCGGCCGGCGTCGGTCCCGGCGGCGTCGAGCAGTGCGGACGCCGGAACGACCCGCGGTCCGAGCGCGCCGCCTGCGGCCGGGCCGGTGTCCTGGGATCCGCTGAGAAGTTCGGCGAGCAACGACTGCGGTCCACGGGAGCGCGGGACACCGAGGGAGAGAGGTATAGCCACCTCCCCACCGTAATGCCCACCTCGTGGACCGGATTCGTCTCGGGGTCTTGCCATCGCCGACCGGCCCACATTAGGTTAGGGTTACCTCAGTATTGCGGAACCCTGAAGGAGGCTCCATGCCCGTCACGACCACCGGTCCGTCCACCGCCGAGCGTGTGCGTAGCTCGTGCGCACGGACCCAGGACGCGGTACTCGCCGTCGAAGGCAGCGCACCGACCGTCACGTCGGTACACCACCTGCGGTCCAGCGGCGACGTCGTGGTCGCCGTGCCCACCGAATCGGCGGCCGCCACGCTGTCCTGGCTCGCCGGTGGCGGCGGGATCCCCGCTGTGCTCGAGCTGACCGACAACTCACCACTCGCGCTGCGTGAGCCCGTGCGGTCACTCGTCTGGCTGCGCGGCAACCTCCACGCGCTCTGCGAGGCACACACCCGGACGCTGGCCGACGAGGTGGCCTCCGAGTACCCGCACCCCGGACTCCTCGACGTCGGGCACGATGCGACGCTGCTGCAACTCCGCCTCGAATCGGCGGTGGTCGCCGATTCCAGTGGCGCCGAACCCGTCGCCCTCGACGACCTGCTCGCCGCCCGGCCCGACCCGTTCTGGGAAATGGAGACCGCCTGGCTCCAGCACCTCGACGAGGACCACCGCGACCTCATCGACATGCTGTCCCGCAAACTGCCGCCCCACATGCGACGCGGACGCGTCCGCCCGCTGGGCATCGACCGGTACGGACTGCGACTGCGCGTCGAGAACGACCACGGCGACCGCGACATCTGGATGCCGTTCTCCGCGCCGGTCGACGACGCCGTCGCGCTGAGCAGGGCGATCCGGCTGCTGGTGGGATGCCCGTTCGTGAACGGACTCCGCGCGCGCGGCTGATCGGCATTCCGGTTCGGCGCGCGCTAGCGTGTGCCGCGTGATCTCGCGTGCAACGCTCGCCTCCTGGCTACGGCCCGCCTCACCCGAACCGGCCGCTCCGCCGGCCACCGGGAGTGAGCGGCGGGCCCTGTGGATCGAGATCACGATCGTCCTGCTCGTCACGTTCGGGACGAGCGGACTGTCGGGACTGCTGTCGCTGTCCGAATCGCTGCTGACCCCGGGCAACCTCGCCGATCAGGCCGTCGCCCTCAATGTCTCCCGCGCGGAGAACCAGATCATCGACGTCGCCCGGCAATTGCTCGGCGTCGTGAAACTTCTCGCCTGGGGCGCGCTGGGTCTGTACCTCCTGTGGCGCAGCGGCCTCGGCCCGCGCGCCGTCGGGCTCGGCCGGCCCCGGTGGCGTCCCGACGCGACGCAGGGTGTCGGGCTCGCCGCACTGATCGGTCTGCCCGGGCTCGGCTTCTACCTGCTGGCCCGCGCAATCGGCGCCAACCTCACCGTCGTGCCCAGCACGATCGGGGATCACTGGTGGCGGCTGCCGGCCCTGATCCTGTGGGCGATCGCGAACTCCGGCGCGGAGGAAGTGCTCGTCGTCGCATATCTGATCACCCGGCTGCGGCAACTCGGGTGGAGCGAGAATTCGTCGCTGCTCGCGTCGGCGGTGCTCCGCGGGACGTACCACCTCTACCAGGGTTTCGGTGGCGGGCTGGGAAACGTCGCCATGGGTCTCGTGTTCGGCCGGTACTGGCAGAAGACTGGACGGTTGTGGCCTCTCGTGATCGCCCACGCCACCATCGATTCGGTCGCGTTCGTCGGCTACGCCGCCCTGCGCGGGCACGTCGGCTGGATTCCGTAATCCGGCGGGACCAGTAAAGTCGCGTGGGTGACCGGCGACGCCCCCTATCCTCCGCTGCCGCCCCGTCCGCCCCGGCGGACGCAGGGCGGGCAGCAGGTGCCGCCGCCCCCGAACCGCCGAATGCCGCCGCCTGACCAGCGGATTCCTCCGCAGACGCGGCGGGTGCCACCGCAAGGTCCCCCGCAACAGGGACCTCCTGCGCCCCGCCCGCGACACCCCGCTCCCCGGCAGGGTCCCCCGGCGCCGCCGCCGGAGGGCACCCAGGTGATCCGCCGCGATGGTCGGGGCGCCCCGCCGCCCCAGCAGGCGTGGTCGCAGGCCCCCGAACCGCAGTTGTCCCGGTCGGCACCGCCGCAGGGTCCGCGCGGCTATGCGCCCACCCAGACGCCGCAGCCGTACCGCGACGCGCCGCCACCGCCGCCTCGGGTGCCCGACCGGCGTCCCCCTCGCACGCCACCACCGCCGCCGCCGCTCGCACCGCCACGGACCCCGGAGCCCCCGGGGCAGCGACGTCCCAAGCGCAAGCGGAACTGGGGCCGGCGCATCGGCATCCTGTTCCTGGTACTGGTCCTGGCGCTCGCGGGCATGACGTACTACCTCGACAGTTCGCTGAACCGGATCGACGCCGTGGCCGACTACCCCGGCCGGATCGACGACACCCCCGGCACGAACTGGCTGCTCGTCGGTTCGGACAGCCGTACCGGGCTGACCCCCGAGCAGGAACAGGAGTTGTCGACCGGCGGCAACAGCGGCCCCGACCGCACCGACACCATCATCGTGGTGCACGTCCCCAGCGGCGGCGGCCCGGCGACGATGGTGAGCATCCCGCGCGACTCGTACGTGTCGATCCCCGGCTACGGCGAGGACAAGATCAACGCGTCGTTCGCGTTCGGCGGTCCGCAACTGCTGACCCAGACGGTCGAGGAGGCGTCCGGTCTGCACATCGACCACTACGCCGAGATCGGATTCGGTGGTTTCGCCGGCATCGTCGACGCGATCGGCGGCGTCGACATGTGCCTGGACACCGCCATCGACGATCCGCTCGCGGGGATCAACCTCGCATCCGGCTGCCAGGAACTGACGGGGGCGCAGGCCCTCGGCTTCGTCCGCAGCCGCGCGACCGCGCTCGCAGACATCGACCGGATGAACCATCAGCGGATGTTCATGGCGGCGTTGATGTCGAAGGCCACCAGCCCCGCGACGTGGCTCAACCCGTTCCGCGTCTGGCCGCTCGTCACCGACACCGCCGCATCGCTGCGTGTCGACGAGAGCGACCACATCTGGCACCTCGCCGCACTCGCCTGGGCGGTACGCGGCGACATGGTCACCACCACCGTCCCCGTGGGCGGTTTCGAGGACGTCGACGGTGCCGGGAACGTGCTGCTCTGGGATCACGACCGGGCGTCGCAGTTCTTCGACGCGCTGGCGAACGACCGTCAGGTCCCGGCCGAACTGGTCACCACCGGACCGTGACCGACGCCCGTAAACTGACACTCATGTCTCAATCGGCGACGAAGACCCCCACCGAGTTCCACGCCCTCCTGCTGCAGCAGATCCGCAACGAGTTCACCGCGTCCCAGCAGTACATCGCGGTGGCCGTCTATTTCGACTCGCACGATCTGCCGCAACTGGCTCGCCGGTTCTATTCGCAGGCCGCCGAGGAGCGCGGCCACGCGCTGATGATGATCCAGTACCTGATCGACAACAACCTCGAAGTGACCGTCCCCGGCATCGACGACGTGGTCACCGATTTCGATTCGGTGCGCGCCCCCGTCGCTCTGGCGGTGGAACGGGAACGCGTCGTCACGGAACAGATCACGAAGCTCGCCCGTACGGCCCGCGACACCGGCGACTACCTCGGCGAGCGGTTCATCCAGTGGTTCCTGGAGGAACAGGTCGAGGAGGTCGCGAGCATGCACACCCTGCTCACCATCGTCGAGCGTGCCGGCGACAACCTGTTCGACATCGAGGATTTCATCGCCCGCGAGATGAGCGGGAACTCACCGATCCGGCCGGGTGCGCCGAAGAGGGCGGGCGGCGGCGTCTGACCCTGTCGGGTCAGCAGCGGGTGGGCGCCGGTTCGCCGCGGAACCGCGCGGCCACGTATTCGTACGCGTCCGGAAAGCCCACCACTGCCGTCGTCATGTGCTCGGATATCTCGTACGGGACGAACGTCAGTCTGGCGCCGGCGGCGCAGTAGCGGTGCGCGGTCTCGGCAATCGAATCGAACGGCGTCAGCCCGTCGAGGGTGCCGTGCCACAGGTAGAGGGGTGCGGTCGGTACACCTTCGAAGTACCGCAGACTGTTGTCGCGCAGCACCTGATGCGCGCCCGAACTCGCCATGAGGCTGGTCGATGCGGCCAGCTGTCCGGCGCTGCGGAAGGCGCCGTGAAACAGTAGGAACCGGCGGCATTCGTTCGACATCCACTCGCGCAGCCACAGTCCGGTCGCGTTCAGCTGCGACGAAATCGGTAGCTGTTCCGGGTATTCCCTTTCCAAGCCGATCGCGGCAGCGAACGCGAGCCCGAACCCCGGGTGCGGATTGAATCCCAGGCCCTGGGCCATCTGCTCGAGGTCCGCGGGAATCCCACCCGCCACCACCGCGTCGAGTTTCAGCTCCGGCGCATAACTCGGGGCCAGCGCCGCGGCCCACGCGCTGGCCATTCCCCCACCCGAATACCCGGCCAGCGCTACGGGGCTGTGCGACAACCCCAGTTCGGCCACACGCTGCACCGCCCGGACACTGTCGAGGGTGATCATGCCGCCGAGTTTCGCGGCACCGTAGGCGCCGGTCGGGCCGAGATGGTCGGGCACCGAGACCGCCCAGCCGCGTTGCAGACCCAGATACAGGCCCGGCGACTCCTGCAGTTCCAGATTGAACAACGACCGCGACGGAGCGCACTTGGTTCCGAGCGAATTCACGATCGCCTGATACGACACGAGCGGAGGATTCGCAACACCGCGAGGAAGCAGAACCGTGGTGACGGCCAGGATCGGATGTCCCGTCGAATTCGTCGACCGGAACGCGACCTGCCACCCGTCCGAGTTCGCGTACATCCAGGTGTCGATTCGCCGCGTCCGCACGACGTCGCCGGGACGAAGGACCCCGAGGTCGGCCGGAGCGAGATAGAACGGGTCGGGATCCGGCCACGGATACAACGGTTCGGCCTGCGCCGGGGCCGGAATCGCCGCCCCAAGGAAAAGGGCACCGAGAATCAACGCTAGCCACGCACCGGATCGACTCACCATGTGTCTGCCCCTCCGGGCCGCGCCGTCAGAACGCTGTGAATTTTATACACGGGCGAGGCCCCGCCGACGTGGTTTGCCTCGTTCCTGTCGGGGATCCGCCGCCAGTTCAGGTTAGGAAAATGACATCAGAATGGTCCCGAAATTAGGTTGACTTTAGTTTGGACAAGCTTCCCAAAATTAGGTCGAACTTGGATGACACCCGCTCTGACCAGCGATATTATCCATTTCATGACTTCCACTGACGCGCACAAGACGAAATTCCATGCTCTGCTCCACGACCAGATTCGCAACGAATTCAACGCGTCACACCAGTACATCGCGACTGCCGTCTATTTCGACAATGCGGACCTGCCGCAGTTGGCCAAGCACTTCTACAAGCAGGCCGTCGAAGAGCGCAACCACGCCATGATGATCGTCCAGTACTTCCTCGACCGCGACATCTCCGTGGAACTGTCGGGTGTCGACGCGGCGAAGGGCCAGTTCGAGAACGCACGCGAGCCGATCGCCCTCGCCCTGACGCAGGAGCAGACGGTCACCGAGCAGATCGTGCAGCTGGCCAGCACCGCCCGCGAGGAGGGCGACTACCTCGGCGAGCAGTTCATGCAGTGGTTCCTCAAGGAGCAGGTCGAGGAGGTCGCCAGCATGACGACGCTGCTGACCATCGCCGACCGCGCGGGCAGCAACCTGTTCGACCTGGAGGAGTTCGTCGCACGTGAGATGAGCGGCCCCGCAGACACGTCCGGGGCACCGCACGCAGCCGGCGGTTCCATCTAGGCGGCTCCGCCGCCCGTGCGCCTTTCTGGTTGTGGTTGCTACCAGAAAGGCGCACGGGCCCGAAGGCCCTATCGCAACGTGACCTGACGGCCGCGCAGTCCGTCGCGGGCGCGACGCTCCTCGGTGGTCAGCGGCGCGTCGACGGCGAGCGCTTCGGCCAGTCGCTGACCGAGTTCGACGGTGGCGGCGGCCCACTCGTTCGCGTGCTTTTCGCGGTCCAGGTCGAACACCGGGACCAGCAGTCCGTGTGTCCGGAACGACCCGGCGTAGCGCGAACCCTCACCGAGGTGGAGGCCGCCGGTCGCGTGCACGCGCGCCAGGGCCAGCATCAGATCGTCCTCGTTCTCCGGGCGCACCCAGCGGATGTGCGCCTTCTCGCCCGCATCGACCCACCACGCCGCGACGACACCCTCGGCCTCGACGCGCGCGGACGGCATGATCGCCGCATTCGCGTGCTGCACGGTGGTCGCGACCTCGGGGGCCGGCTCCACGCCTTCGGGGATCCACCAGTTGAAATCCTGGTGCACGGTGATGTCGAGCGGTGCGTCCGCGTCGATCACGTCGGCCAGTGCCGGGGTGTCGGATCCGGGGTTGGCGGAGGCCAGCGATTCACCGGCCGCGGCGTCACGGACCCAGGCGACGGACGCGGCCAGATCGGCGCCGAGATCCGCGGAATGCGCCTGGACCTGCACACCGACGAACCCGGTTGCACTGTCGCCCTCGTCGCGGACCAGCGCCGCGACGGCACCGGGCAGCACGGTCGCGAGGGTCACCGGGCGGGACGAATCCTTGACGGGCAGCGGGGCGGTCGCCGACGGGACGAACTCGCGCAGCGCCACCAGATCGCATTCGGCGGCGAGGCCTTCGAACGGCCGGGTCACGGCCGCTGCGGCGCTCTCCCGTTCCGCCTGCCGCTGCGCGAGCTTCTCGGCGCGGGCACTACCGGGCTTCGGACCACTGTTTCTCTTGCTCTTCTTTGCCACGACGCCAAAACCTACACGCCGACGCCGGTCCGGTCAGGACGCCAGCCACTTCTTGGTGCGGCCGGGGTGGTTGGTGGCCACCCAGCTGACCCCGAGTTCGCGGCACAGTTCGACGTCGCTGCGGTTGTCGACGGTCCAGCAGTAGGTGGCTCGTCCTGCGGCGGCGGCCTTGTCGACGATGTCCGGGTGTTCGTGCAGCGTCTTCACCGACGGACCGACCGCGGTGGCGCCGACGGTGGTCGCGGCTCCCCCGCCGAGGTACCGGGCGGATTCGCCGAGCAGGACGGTCGGGAGCATCGGCGCCGACCGGCGGATCCGCCACACCGCTCCGGCGGAGAACGACATCACGACGGCTCGGGAGTGGTCGGCGGACGGCGGCGCTGCGATGCCGAAGCGTTGCAGTTCGGCGAGCACCTTGCTCTCGACGAGGCCGCCGAAACGCACGGGGTGCTTGGTTTCGATGAAGAGTTTCACCGGGCGCGCCGACCAGTCCAGGGTGAGTGCGATCAGCGCACTCAGCTCGAGGAGTTCAGCCGGCTCGTCTTCCGTGCCGTAATTGAATTCCGCGAGCTCTTCGAGGGTCATCTCGCTGACGACGCCGGTTCCGGTGGACGTCCGGTCGACGGTGCGGTCGTGGACGCACACGAGGTGGCCGTCGCGGGTGAGCCGCACGTCGCATTCCAGTCCGTCCGCGCCCTCTTCCAGCGCCAGCTCGTACGCGGCGAGCGTGTGTTCCGGCATGGCCGCGGATGCGCCGCGGTGCGCCACGACCAGGGGTCCGCGCCGGTCGGGGCTCACGACGCGACGGCTTCCCGGTCGCCGGCCGCGGGAGTCTTCTCCACGGACTTCTCGGTAGCCTTCTCCGCGTCCTTCTGCTGCGGCGGGTCGGTGGCGATCACCCAGTGGGTGACGGGTTCCTTCGCACCCTTCAGCGTCCGGCCCTCGAGTCGTCGGAGCACCATCAGTGCGAGTACGGCCGTCGCGGAGGCGACCAGCGCCGTGAAGGCGGCCAGCAGGACACCGTCCGCCATGGCCTGCAGTCCGGGCCTGGACCGCCAGAACCAGTTGAAGACGACGAGCACCGCGCCGAATACCCACAGGCTCCACCAGGCCCGGACGAGCAGGACGGCGCGGGGGTCGCGGCGAATCACCTCGAGCAGGTACACACCCGGCATCACCAGGTTCAGGCCCGGCACCGCGCAACCGACGATCACCTCGGTGGGGGTGCGCGGGTCGGACGTCTTGGCACGGGCGAACGTGCGGCGACGCATCCGCAGCAACCAGCACACACCGCCGATGCCCGACAGCAGCGCGAGGAGCATCCCGCCGGCCTGGCCGAGGAACACCGCGATGTCGGACACGACGAGCAGGGTGGGATCGATCAGCCGGGTCCGGTTGCGAAGGAGCACGGCGTATCGGCCCAGTTCGGCGAACACGGCGAACGCGTACAGACCGGCGGTGAGGGCGAGGAAGAAGGCCGCCTTGCCGGCGAGCAGTTCCGGCCAGTCGCGGCGCGCGGAGGCGGTCTCGACGTGATCGTGGAGTCCCCAGCGGGGGATCTCGGTGTAGTGCGGGGTGGGGCTCGGCGCCGACGGCTCGGCCGCGAGGCCGCTCCGCCGCAGCGGGGATCGCGCGATCCAGTGGAATCCCCGGCTCGCGGGTGGCTGGTGCTGGTCGGTGCGAACGGGGGCGAGCAGCACACCGTGGCAGCGGGGGCACCACTGCGCCGGGGAGCCGAGGACCGGCCACCGAGCCGCGCATCGCGCGCACACCTGAACGACGACGCTCATCCCCTCCGCACCCACTTCACATTGCCGATTCTGTCACGACCCGCGAATGCGGGCAGCCCACGACCGAATCGTCCTTTTTGGGGAGAATGTGTGAGCTGCACCACGGAAAATGCCGAGTTATCCACAGTTTCCACAGGTTCATACACAGTTATGGACAGTGTGAGGAGTGCTCATACACAGGTCAGAGCGCATGCGAATCCGTGATTGTTGACAGCTTCGGATGAACGGTCCACAACGGTGGATGAATTTGACATCGCAGCTCGGTGAACAATCACCACTCGGTGGCCGACGGCTCGGCCCGGAATTACCCCTCCAGTTCGGATCGCCCGCGAAGCGACCCGAGAACTCCGGACCGGCCGTCGTCTCCCCCACCTGTGCCGGGGCGAAAATGCCCCGACACTTGATCTGACGCAGCCCGGCGCGGTTTGGTTCCACCTGATCTGTAATCTCGGAAAACGATGACGGACGACGTCGGATCGCGGTGGCACCTCGGGCCCGCCCGTGTCCTCCAGGTGGCCGCCGCCCTTGTCGTGGTGCAACTTCTCGTGCGGACGTGGGTGGCCGCGAACAGCGACTTCTACTGGGACGATCTGATCCTCGCCGGGCGCGGCGGAAGCCTCCCGCTGCTCACCGCCGACCTGCTGCTCTACGACCACGACGGTCACCTCATGCCCGGGGCCTTCCTGGTGGCGGGTATCGCGACGCGGTTGGCGCCGTACGAGTGGATCCTGCCGATGCTGACGATGATCGCGCTGCAGGCGGTGGCGTCGTATGCGGTCTTCCGGCTGCTTCGCACGATCCTCGGGCCACGTCCGGTCCTGCTGGTTCCGCTGGCGATCTATCTGTTCTCTCCGCTGACCGTGCCGGCGTTCGCGTGGTGGGCGGCGGCGCTCAACGCACTGCCGCTGCAGATCGCGCTGGCGTGGGTGGCGCGCGACGCCCTCGAGTTGTGCCGCACCGGGCGGCGGCGGTACGCGGTGTCGGGCACGCTCGTGCTGATCGCGTCGCTGCTGTTCTTCGAGAAGTCGGTCGTGGTCCCGTTCGTCGCGTTCGCGACCGTGGCGCTGCTCGCGTACGTCGGGGAGCGGGAGCGGCCGGTGCGGTCGACGCTGCGGCGAGGTGCGGCCCTCTGGGTCTCGTCGGCGGCGGTGCTGGCGGTGTGGGCGGCGTTCTATTTCTCGACCGTCGCGTCGCAGTGGGAATGGGCGGGCGCGTCGCGTGCGTTCGAACTGTTCCACCACGGCACGTCGCTCGGGTTGTTGCCCACGTTCGTGGGAGGGCCGTGGACGTGGGACCGGTGGATTCCGAGTCCCCCGTGGGCGTCCCCGTCGACGGCGCTGGAGGTGGTCGGCTGGGTGGTCCTCGTCGCGGCGGTGGTCACGACGGCCCGGCTGAAGCGCCGTATCGGCTGGGTGTGGATCCTCACGGCCGCGTACTTTCTGCTGTCGGTGACGGCGATGGTCGTCACCCGGTGGGGCGCGGACACCACCTACGAACTCGCGCAGACGCTGCGCTACTTCACGGACACCGCGGTGATCCTCGCGATCGCCGTCGCGCTGATCGCCCGCGCACCCCGACGACGCGCCGACCCCGTCCGGGTGCGGCCGCTGGTGGCCGTCACCGCCGTGGTCGCGTTCGTCGCGAGCAGCCTGTGGTCGACGTACACGTTCACCCGCAGCTGGGAGGAGAACCCGACCACGGCCTACCTCGCGACCGCGCGTGCGTCGCTCGCCGAACGGGACGACGCGCCGATCCTCCAGCAGCCCGCGTCCATCTGGGTGCTGTTGCCGGTGGCGTACCCGAACAATCTGGTGAGCCGGGTGTTCGCCCCGCTGCGGGACCGCCCCGAGTTCTCCGACAGCACCCCCGACCTCCGGATGATCGACGACGACGGTTCGGTGGTCGACGCCCAGGTCACGTGGGTGCGCGCGATCGAGCCCGGACCCGTCCCGGACTGCGGGAACCTGGTGGATCAGCGCAGTTTCGTGTCCCTTCCCCTCGACGGACCGCTGACCGGCTGGGAGTGGACTGCGCAGCTCAACTACATGGCCACCGCGGACGGTGAGATCGCCGTCGCGATGGAGGTCGGCAGCCCGGTGCGGGTGCCGGTGCAGCGCGGCCCGAATTCGGTGTTCGTGCGGCTCACCGGCGGCGGGCAGAGCGTGCGGGTGAGCACCCTGACCCCGGACCTGTCGCTGTGCATCGGCGCGGGCCCGGTCGGGGTAGTCGTGCCGAAGTAGTTACCGCCCGTACCGCGACCACGCGACACGGGCACTGGCCGCACCGACGATCGCGGCGGCCACCTCGTCCCAGCTCGCGGCGGGCAGCCCGAGCTTCGCGAACAACGAGCGGCGCGGCCCGGTCATCTCGAGGGTGGCGTCGGGGAACCGCTTCTCCACCACCTCGCGCAGCGTGCCGATCCCGTCGACGATGCCGAGCTCGACGGCGCGGCGCCCCAGCCAGACGTCGCCGTTGAACAGCTCGGCCCCGTCCGCCTTCAGCTTGTCCCCACGGCGGCCGACCACCCAGTCGCGGAATTCGTCGTGGATACCTTCCTGGATCTGTTCGAGCCACTGCACGTCCTCGGACTTCTCCGCGAAGAACGGGTCGAGGCGGGCCTTCGCCTCGCCGGCCGAATGCAGCCGCCGTTCGATGCCCAGGCGGTCGATCAGTTCGGAGAACCCGAAGCCCGCCGAGATCACACCGACGGAGCCGACCACCGACGTGGCGGTCGCGTAGATCTCGTCGGCCGCGCAGGCCAGCCAGTAGCCGCCGGACGCAACGACGTCTTCGCAGAACGCGAGCACGGGCAGTTCGTGTTCGGTGGCGAGCTGACGGATGCGGGCGGCGATGTATTCGCTCTGCGTCGGCGACCCGCCGGGACTGTTGATCAGCAGCGCCACCGCTTTCGCACCGTGCGTGGTGAACGCGCGGCGCAGCGGTTCCTCGACGGATTCCGCGCTCAGCACGCGCCCGAAACCTGCTCCGCCGGACGCGATCATGCCCTGCAGCCGGACCACCGGCACCACGCCGGCGCTGCTGCCCCCGAACGCGTCGGGCAGCTTGTCGGCCAGCGGTTTCGGCAGGTTCAGTGGGATCTTCGCCATGAAATCAGCGTACCGATCACGGATCGGGCAGAGTGGTTCACATGGAGTTGCGAATCTTTACCGAACCCCAGCAGGGTGCCACCTACGACGATCTTCTGGCGGTGGCGCAGGCCGCCGAACGTTTCGGATACGGCGCGTTCTTCCGGTCCGATCACTACCTGGCCATGAACACCGAGGGCCTTCCCGGACCGACCGATGCGTGGATCACGCTGGCGGGTCTCGCACGCGAGACGTCCACGATCCGTCTCGGCACCCTCGTCACGTCCGCGACGTTCCGGCATCCCGGACCGCTGGCGATCTCGGTGGCGCAGGTCGATCAGATGAGCGGCGGCCGCGTCGACCTCGGCATCGGCGCCGGCTGGTACGAGGAGGAGCACCAGGCGTACGGCATCCCGTTCCCGCCACTGAAGGAGCGGTTCGAGCGGCTCGAGGAATCCCTCGCCGTCATCACGGGGCTGTGGCGCACTCCGCTCGGTGAGTCCTTCTCCTACGACGGGACGCACCTGACGATCAAGGATTCGCCCGCGCTCCCGAAGCCGCGACAGCCGCAGGGTCCGCCCGTCCTGATCGGCGGCACCGGCAAGAAGAAGACGCCCGCCCTGGCCGCGAAGTACGCGGACGAATTCAACGTCCCGTTCCAGTCCGTCGACGAGACGCGGGACGTGTTCGAACGGGTCCGGCTCGCGTGCAAGTCCATCGATCGCGACCCCACCGAGTTGGTGTATTCCAACGCGCTCGTCCTGTGCTGCGGGCGCACCGAGGAGGAGATCGCGACACGCGCCATGAACATCGGACGCGAAGTGAGCGAGCTGCGGGAGAACGGACTCGCCGGGTCGCCCGCCGAGCTCGTCGACAAGATCGGCCGCTACGCCGAGGCCGGGTCACAGCGGATCTACCTGCAGACCCTCGATCTCAGCGACCTCGACCACCTGGAACTGGTCGCCAGTGAGGTTGTTCCGCAACTGAGCTAGGCGAGCTCGAGTTCGGCGGCCACGACGACGGGAAGATTCAGGGGCAGCGCGGCCACCCCGATCGCCGTCCGGGCGTGGTCGCCGACGTCCGGGCCGAATACGTCGAGCACTACCTCGGAGAATCCGTTGAGCACCGCGGTCGTGTGGTCGTAGCCCGGTTCGGCGTTGACGAACCCCGTGACGGTGAGCCACGCACCGATGCGGTCGAGATCGCCCACCGCGCGGCGAACCCCTGCCAGCACCGCGAGGGCGGTGAGCCGGGCGGAGTGCGTGGCGTCGGCGGCCGACACGTCGGCGGGAACGGAGCCGAACGGTCCGGCGGGTGTGCCGTCCTCGGCGAGCGGCCCGTGTCCGGACACGAGCACTCTGCGGCCGTGCACGCGTACCCAGCTGAACGGCAACTCCACCCCCGGCGGCAGCTGGACGGCGCGGGGCAGCACCAGCCCCAGATCACGTAGTCGGGACTCCGCGCCCATCACCCCTCCGCTCGACGACTGCCCGGGTCATTCGGCGTGCTCAGCAACATTCCGTTCCCTTTCCACCGGTGGAAAGCTCGAAGTACGGCCGGAACGGCCGTGTCACTCGAGTGCGCCGGAGGTTGTCATGGGTTCTGCGGAAGAAGCGGTAGTGCGTCGATTCTACGAGGAGATGAACAACGATCGGAAGAACGAGATCCATCGTCTGGCGGACGGCAAGATCGCCGAGGCCTGGCAGGTGTGGGACACACTCGGATTCCTTCAGCAGCTCGGCGCGGTCCCTGCGAGCTGATCCCGGCACGCCCTCGGGAGGGTGCAATGAAGTACGTGATTACCTGGACGCTGCGTGACGGTGGGTCCGCCGCCGAGAACGAGGCAGCTGCGCGGCGGAGCCTGGAAGTGTTCGCGAGATGGACGCCGGCGGAAGGGGCGACCTTCCATCATTTCCTCGGGCGCCTGGACGGAACCGGGGGATTCGCCTTCGTCGAGGCGGATGACCCGAACGACATCTTGGACGGTCCGACGAAATTCGGACCTTTCTTCGAGTTTCACGTCTACCCGGTCGCCGACATCGCTGTCACCACGCAGGCTGCGCAGCAGGCGGTCGAGTTCAGGGGCTCGATCAGCTGAGCGGGCTCAGTGCCGGGTGGTCGAATCCAGGAACTGTCGGAGGTCGCGGTCCCACTGCGCGTCGCGGGCGCGGTTCAGGGAGGCGCGGCAGATGAGGAAGCCGGACAGCGCGATCATCATCACCGCGAACCAGGTGAACATCCCGGCGATCACGCCGGCGACTCGTGCCGCGGACGGCGACATCGGTTCGGTGGTGAGGTTGCCGTCGGCGTTGACCCAGATGTCTTCCTTCGTTCCCGAAGGCGTGGCGGGGTCGACGGTGATGTCGGCGTGGCGGGTTTCGTTGCCCCACGTCCACTTGGCGGGGGCGGTGTCGACGCCCGACGGTGCGACGTCGGAGGTGACGGACACGCCGGTGGAGTCGGCGAGCGTGGTGGCGGAGACGGTGCGGTAGTCCGCGACTTGCTTCTCCGCCAGCGTCAGCTGACTGTCGATGGTCCGGGCACCCACGAGGATGGCCAGGGGGAGCATCGCGAACGCGAGCACCACGACCGCGAGGGTGAGCATGTTCTCGATCCGGTCCGAGCGCCGGAGTAGCGGGTTGTGCCGCTGACGGGCCGACCGCTTACGCAGTGCCCGTGCTTGAGAGTTGTTCCACATTCCGGATCCGGTCCTCTCGCCGACAATTCCCTACCATCCAGGGTCGTACGCAAGGCAAACAAGATCAAGTCAATCCGGTGTGTCTTTGGGCACTGTGCCGTAATACACTCATCTGCTCCCCGCCATCTCACGATGCTCCTTGGGGCTCACTCCGCGCACGCGTTTGAACGCCGCACTCAGCGCGAATCCGCTCCCGTACCCCACCCGCTGGGCCACCGACGCGACCGTGGCGTCGGGTTCGCGGAGCAGATCCGCGGCCAGGGACAGCCGCCAGCCGGCGAGGAATGTCATGGGCGGTTCGCCGACGAGGTCCGTGAATCGTCGCGCGAGGGCTGCCCGCGACATGCCGGTTTCCGCGGCGAGCGACTCCACCGTCCACTGGCGGGAGGGGTTGTTCTGCAGGATGCGCATCGCCTTGCCCACCACCGGGTCGCTCTGCGCCCGCACCCACGACGGCGCCTCGGCCGCCGGCCGCGCGAACCAGGCGCGCAGCACCGCGATCAGCAGCAGGTCGAGCAGACGGTCGAGCACCGCTTCCTGTCCGGGTTCGTCCCGCACCACTTCGTCGTGCATGAGGGTGACCAGCCGCGAGTCCCAGTCGGCGCGGCGCTGCACGACGAGTTCCGGGAGCGCGGTCAGCAGTCGCATGCTGATCTCGCCCGGGGTCTGGTACGTCCCGGTCAGCATGACCGTGCGGCCGTCCGCACTGTTTCCCCAGGTGCGCACGCCGAGGTCCATGGCCTCGGCGAGCGGTTCCCCGCGGAGCGTCGTGCAGCTCTGGTCCGGGTTGATGATCACGTGCGGCGGAGTGTCCGGATGGTCGGCGACGACGTAGCGCTCGGGTCCGCGAACGATCGCGACGTCACCCTCGGTGAGCTGCACCGGGTCGCCGGTGTGCGGCAGGATCCACGCCTCACCCCGGCCCATCGCGACGAGGCTGAGCGGCGCGTGGTCGTCGATCTGCAGCGACCACGGCGGTTCCATGATCGAGCGGAGCACGAACGCGCCTGCGGCGCGGGGACCACTGATGAGACCGGCGAGGGGATCCACACATCCACCGTAGACGCTCGCGTATGGATCAGCGGGTTTCAACCATGGAAAGTCTCGGCGTCGCCGTCTTGACTGAAAGACATGACAACGACACCGCACACACTCGTCCTCACCGGCACCGGCAAGATCGGCAGCCGCGTCCTCACCCGGCTCGCCGCCGCGGAAGTACCTTCCCGGGGCGGTTCCCGCTCCGGCCGTCCCCCGTTCGACTGGGAGAACAGGGACACGTGGCGGCCCGCGCTGGAAGGAACCACCTCGGTGTACATCGCCTACTACCCGGATCTCGCGGTGCCGGGAGCGGCGGAGGTCGTCGAGGAGTTCGCGGGCCTGGCCGTCGCGAACGGCGCCCGGCGACTCGTCCTGCTCTCCGGTCGCGGCGAAGCCGAGGCGGAGCGCAGCGAACTCGCGATCCGCAAGGCGGGAGCCGAGTGGACGATCCTCCGGTCCAGTTGGTTCAGCCAGAATTTCAGCGAGAGCTTCATGCTCGACTCACTGCTTGCGGGCGACCTCGCACTGCCCGTCGACGGGCACGTGCTCGAACCCTTCGTCGACGCGGACGATCTCGCCGAGATCGCCGTCGCCGCTCTGACCGGGGACGGCCACGCCGGCGAACTGTACGAACTGACCGGGCCGCGGTTGTTGTCGTTCGGTGACGCCGTCGCCGAGATCGCGAAGGCAACGGGTCGTGAAATCCGGTACACCCCAGTCACTTCGGAAGAGTATTCGACGGCGCTGGCCGGGCAGGGGGTACCGTCCGACGCGATCGGCCTGCTCACCTACCTGTTCGACGAAGTGCTGGACGGGCGCAACGCGTCACTCACCGACGGGGTGGAACGCGCACTGGGGCGCGCGCCCCGCGACTTCACCGACTACGTCCGCGCCGCTGCAGCGGCCGGTGTCTGGAGGGTCTGACCAATGGAGCGTTATCTGACGATCGTCACGGCGGTGGGCGCCGGCGTGGTGGGCGGCGTGATGTTCGCGTTCTCCACGTTCATCATGACCGGGCTCGGTCGCCTGGAGCCGGCTCAGGGCATCGCGGCGATGCAGGCGATCAACCGCGAGGCGCCGAACTTCTGGTTCATGACGGCGCTGTTCGGCACCGCACTGACGTCGATCGTGCTCGCGGTCGTCAGTGTGGTGCGGCACGACGGTTCGGCCGTCTACGCGGTGATCGCGTGCGCGCTGTATCTCGTGGGAATCGTGCTGACCATCGTCTATCACGTGCCGCACAACAACGCGCTGGACGGAATCGACCCCACCGCGGCCGACTCGGCGGCGTACTGGCGCGACTACGTGTCGGGATGGACCGGGTGGAACCACGTGCGCACCGTCAGCGCCATCGCGGCGTCCGCGGTGCTCACATGGTCCGCGACCCGCGGTTGAGACCGGGAGGGACTACGAGGGCGGCAGGATGTCGGTCTGCGCCGGGACCTCGTCCTGCTTCAGCAGACCGACCGGGCAGCTGACGCCGGTGGCGTGCACGGGGCAGTAACCGCCGGGGTTCTTCGCGAGGTACTGCTGGTGGTAGTCCTCGGCGTAGTAGAACTGCGTGAGCGGGGCGATTTCCGTGGTGATCGCCCCGAATCCAGCGTCGGCGAGCCTCTTCTCGAAGGCCTCACCGGTGGCCTCGGCGATCTCCACCTGCTGTTCGTCGATCGTGTAGATGGCCGAACGGTATTGCGTTCCCTGGTCGTTGCCCTGCCGCATGCCCTGCGTGGGGTCGTGGTTCTCCCAGAACTCCTTGAGGATCTCGGCGTACGAGATCACCTTCGGATCGAAGACCACGAGCACGACCTCGGTGTGACCGGTGCGACCGGAGCACGTCTCCTCGTAGGTGGGGTTGGGCGTGTAGCCGCCGGCGTATCCCACCGCGGTGGTGTAGACGCCGTCGAGTTGCCAGAACTCCTTCTCGGCGCCCCAGAAACATCCCATGCCCAGCACCGCCGTCTGCATGCCCTCGGGGAATGGGGGTTGCAGGGGGTGACCGTTGACGAAGTGCGTCGCCGGAACGGGAATCGGCTGACTACGTCCGGGGAGGGCATCCTCGGCGGTGACCATCACGGACTTAGCGGCTGCTCGACCCAGAAGCTCGTCGTACCAAGACATGATTCGATGCTACGCGCGGTGCCGGAGTGGTCTCCCGCGCGAGCGCCGACTGTCTGCGCATCCGCTCGACGCGAGCGGTCACCCACCCCGTGGCGGGGACCTCCACCCACCGGTACATCGCCTCCGACACCAGTGCCGTCACCACGAGGAATGCGATCACCGCCCCGGTCTCGCCGAACGAGCCGACCGTGTGCTCGTACACGCGGTACAGGATCAGGGTGTGGACGAGGTAGATCGCGTAGCTGCGCGTCGCGGTCCACCGCACGACGGCCCAGTGCGCCGCGGGACCGTCGTACCGGCCCACCAGCACGACGCACGCGGTGACGACGGCGAACGTCCAGAGGTAGTGATCGCCCGCCCAGTACACGCGGAAGTCGGTGGCGAGGCGGATGACCTCGACCTGGGCCAGCCCGGCGACGACGATCCACCGGCAGTCCGCGAGCCGGGCCCAGCCGAGGTAGATGATCTGCCCGAGGAACACGGCAGGCAGCGTCGCGGCGATCTTGGACAGCATCGGGACCGTGTACGGCTGCGGCGCGTACAGGTTGTAGAGCAGGATCAGCGCGCAGACCGCGGCGCCGGCCATCGGCATCGCGATGGGCAGGGTGCGCAGCACGGGGCGCGCGGCCACGCAGGCGAGGTAGAAGAAGATCTGCACGGCGAGGGTCCAGGTGACCCCGAGAACCGCCACCTCGGGTTTGAGGAAGAAGCCGCCGAGCACGAAACTCAGGGCCGCGTCGACATTCGACACCCCGTCCTGGCCGCTGAACATGCCGTTGATGCCGAGGCGGACGAGCACGATCGCGGCGAGAACGGCCACCCAGAATGCGGGCAGGATTCGTCCGAGCCGGTTGAACAGAAATTGCCCGGGCTCGTGACGAATGGCCGAACGGGTGATCAACACCCCGGTCAGCATCATGAAGACGGCGACCCCGAGAAAGGACAGATGCTGGTTGAGACCGCCCCTCTCGATGAAGATTTGATAGACGACGTCGATGAACCACCATCCGGTTCCGAGGTCGTCGATCAGATAGAACGAGATGTGCGAGTAGATCACGGCCAGAACTGCGAAGAAGCGGAGCAGATTCGCGCCCGTGAGCTCCACACGCGGCGCGGCCGCATGCGAATCTGCAACAGGTATCAGCGAAGGCATCGCGTCAGCTTAAGGTTCCGTTCACCGGTCGGACGAATTCTCACGACATCCAGTGTCACCTCGTCAGCATTTTTTCGGGTGCCCGAACTTTCCTGTGAGGGAATCGCTCGGTGACCCCAACTGTTGCGCAGGGTGTACCAATGAGATTGGGTATATACCCGAGAACGATTCGCCAAAGGCGGGTGTCAGACGCGTGCCCACGTGTCGTCGGCACCCGGAAACACAAGGGCTCACACGCCCATAGATGAAGGGACCCTCGTGTCTGTTTACACGCTGCCGGAACTCCCGTACGACTACGCAGCTCTCGAGCCGCACATCTCCGGCAAGATCATGGAACTGCATCACGACAAGCATCACGCCGCGTACGTGACCGGTGCCAACACGGCCCTCGACAAGCTGGCCGAGCTCCGCGAGTCGGACACCCTGCCCGCCGTGGTCAACCTGCACGAGAAGAACCTCGCCTTCCACTTGGGCGGCCACACCAACCACACGGTCTTCTGGAACAACCTCTCGCCCGACGGTGGCGACAAGCCGACCGGTGAGCTCGCTGCCGCGATCGACGACCAGTTCGGCGGCTTCGACGCGTTCCGCAACCACTTCTCGGCCAACGCCAACGCCATCCAGGGCTCCGGCTGGTCCATCCTGGCCTGGGACTCCATCGGCCAGCGCCTGCTCATCGTCCAGCTGTACGACCAGCAGGGCAACATCCCGATCGGCCTCACGCCGCTGCTGCTCCTCGACATGTGGGAGCACGCCTTCTACCTCGACTACCAGAACGTCAAGGGCGACTACGTCAAGGCCTTCTGGAACATCGTGAACTGGGCGGACGTTGCCGCTCGTTTCGAGAAGGCACGCACGCAGACCGCGGGCCTGATCGTCTAGTTTCCTCTCCGCAGCCACGGGCGCACGGACCACTCTCGGGTGTGTCCGTGCGCCCGTGCTCGTTTCGGGTCCGGAATTCCTTCCGAGCAGGCCGAGCGTCCAATAGGCTTCGGAAGTGACCGAGTTCAGCAACCCCGCCCGGGACGACACCGTCGTCCACGCCTTCCGCGACGACGCGCTCGGCGACCTCGACGCCACCGGCCTCGCGGCACGGATCGCCGCGGGAGAGGTGTCGATTCGCGAGGTGACGGAGGCGGCGATCGCGCGCGCCGAGTCGGTCGGACCCGCCCTGAACGCCCTGGCATTCGCCGACTTCGACCGTGCACTGACGGAAGCGGACCGCCCACACGAGGGCGCCTTCGCGGGGGTGCCGACCGTCGTCAAGGACAACGTCGACGTCGCGGGCCTGCCCACGCAGCACGGCAGCGTCGCCTTCGCCGCACAGCCCGCCCGGGTCGACAGCGACTTCGTCACGCAATATCTGTCCACAGGTGTGCTCTCGCTGGGGAAGAGCCGGCTCCCCGAGTTCGGGTTCAGCGCGTCCACCGAGTTCATGGACGCCGAGGCCGTGCACAATCCGTGGAATCCCGCCTTCTCGCCGGGAGCGTCCTCGGGTGGTTCGGCCGCACTCGTCGCTGCGGGTGTCGTGCCGATCGCGCACGCCAACGACGGTGGCGGCTCCATCCGCATACCCGCGGCCGCGTGTGGGCTCGTCGGCCTGAAACCGTCCCGCGGGCGGACGGTCCCCGACGCCATGGACAAGACGTTGCCGATCCGGATCATCGCGCAGGGCGCCGTCACCCGCTCGGTGCGGGACACCGCACGGTGGATGGCGTCCGCCGAACGCCACTACCGCAATCCGGCGCTGCCACCCATCCGGTTGGTCGAGGGGCCGAGCAGCACCCGGCTGAAGGTCGGGTTGGTGGTCGATTCGGTCACCGCCTCCCGCACGGACGACGAGACGCGCAAGTCGGTCCACGCGACCGCCGATCTGCTGGCCGACCTCGGGCACCACGTCGAGGAGTGCCCGATGCCGGTGAACTCCTCGTTCGTCGAAGACTTCTGCATCTACTGGGGATTCCTGTCGTTCGTCATCTCCAGCAACGGCAAGCGGATGCTCGGACCGGACTTCGACCGCGACGCCACCGACAACCTGACGCGCGGACTCGCCGCGATGTACCGCAGGAACATCGCGAAGACTCCGCGGGTGCTCTACCGGTTGCGGCGCACGTACCGTGAGTACGCGCAGATCTTCCAGAAGTACGACGTGATCCTGTCGCCCACCCTGGCTCACACGACGCCGGAGCTCGGATACCTCTCGCCGACACAGAGTTTCGAGGAGTTGTTCGACAAGCTGATCGCCTACACGGCGTTCACGCCGCTCAACAATGCTTCGGGCGGACCGGCCATCTCGCTGCCGCTGCACGAGACGTCCCGCGGCCTGCCGCTGGCGTCGCACTTCTCCGCCGACCACGGCGACGAGCGGACACTGCTCGAGTTGGCGTTCGAGCTCGAGCAGGCCACACCGTGGCGTCGTATCCAGGACGCCCGCTGACGGTCAAGCCCTGCGCCGCAGGCCCATCCACACGACGGCACCCGCCAGCAGCACGGTGGTGATCCCGAAGCCGACGGCGAGGTGCTCGGCGGTGAGGATCGGTGACGGCGCGGACAGTGTGCGGGTCACCGCAACCGGTTCGGCGAGCACCGTCGCCAACTGGTTCTGCTGAGCCGCCGTGCGCACCGGCATCGCCGCGACACCGTTGTTGAGGTCGGTGGACAGCTGCCCCGACAACGTCTTCAGCTTCGCGAACCCGTCGACGATCTGCGAGGTGGCACCTTCGAGCATCTCCGGTGCCTGATCGGCGATCGGGACGATACCGTCGTTCAGTTGCCGTGCCCCGCTGCTCAGCTGATTACTGGCGTCGGTGAGCTGACCCATCGCAACGCGCACGAGTTCGCCCAGGTCCGTGTCGGGGCCGACTCCTCCGCCCAGCAGACCGGGCACCGAACCCAGCTGTGCGGAGAACAGATCGAGGTCGGCACTGACCTGCCGGAGCGACGGGACCACGTCCGATGCAACGGGAGTGGCGTCGAGAACGCGGATCGCCTCGTCGATTCCGGTGCGCATCCGGGTGGCGCTGTCGTTCGCTTCGCCCAGCGTCAGCCCCAGCGCGCTCAACCGGTCCGCGAGGTCGTCGGCCGTTCCCGACGTCTGGTCGACCACGCCCGCCACCTGGTCGGCGACGCCCAGCAGTTGCACCGAGCCGGAGCGTGCCTTCTCGAGATATGGGAGCAGAGTGTCGGCGCCCTCTGTGAGCTGTTGTGCCGCATCGTCCGCCGCCGCCGTGCCGGCTGCGAGGAACCCGGCTGTCATTCCCGCCTGCTGGAACCGCGTCCGCGACGAGGACATGTCCGCCAGCAGATCCGTGATGCCGTCCGCGCCGATCTGGGACGACACCACTCCGGAGAGTTCCTCGGACGCACCGGTGTCGGAACCCGCGACGTCGAGGTCGAGGGTCGCCTGCCGTGGCTTCGCGCCCCACACCGAGGACACCGCCTCGCTGAAGTCTTCGGGCACGGTCACCGTGGCGAACCAGTCGCCGTCCGCCGCCGCGTCCGCGTCGACCACCTTCCAGTCGAAGGCCTCGTTCGCCTCGAGCTTCTCGATGAGGGTGTCGCTCGCACGCACCGGTTTTCCGTCCACGGTGGCGCCGGCGTCGGTGTTGACGATGGCCACGGTCCGGCTGTCTGCCGCGCTGTCACCGAGGAACACGTACCCGAGTCCCCCCGCGGACGCCAGGACCAGACCGGCCATGGTGGCCGCGGCGACGCGCCGCGAAGTGAGGACCTTTCGCGTCGACTCGGTTCGGGCGTGATTCGCGGAATTCCGTGCGCGCTCAGAGGTCATTCCGGTGAGGGTAGGTGGCTTTCGTAGCGGCACATTGTGACCATTCTGAGGATTCTCTGAGATGTTCGCCCGCGTGAAGACCCGTTAGCACTCCCCTGCTCTTGTGTGCCAGGCACTGTCGGGCGCATTCTTCAAGTACCCAACGAGGTGTGCAGAACGAATCATGTTCGAAGCGTGTCATCACACCGAGGAGGCAGAGATGAACAGGGACGGCTACATCGGCATCTCGCCCTTCCAGGCCGCGGGTACTTTGCGGGGATTCGTCATTTCCGGGCGCTGGCCCGACACCACCAAGGAATGGGCCCAGTTGCTCGCGCTCGCCGTGCGGGTGGCGTGCGTTCCGGGGCTGCTCCACACCACGACCGTCTTCGGCGCGCACGAGGACCTGCCCGAGGAGCCCGAACCCGAGACCGTCGGCCTCGTGGTGGCCGAGGGCACAGTTCTCGGGGAGTTCGCGCTCGCTCCCGGCCGCTTCGCGGATCATCAGCCGCCGGCGCTGATGATGCTGCACCCGCCGTCCGAGACGACCCCGTCGCTCCCGGAGTGCGTGGGCGCCGCGTCGGGCTGTGTCCTGCTCCCCGGACTCCCCCACCTGGGGCTGGAACACCGGGCGGCGTGGGTGGAGGCAGAAGCGGACGGGACGGTGACGTCCATGGTCAGCCGGGTCGGTATCGACCCGATCAGCGATCCCGACACTGCCGTTTTGGCCATGCTGCTGGCCTCGTGAGGGTACCCGAAGTTTCTGCGGTCGGTGCCCCAAACTTATTGCCGCCTTTGCCTTTTCAAATAAGTCACGCTAACGTTACGGACATCGAAGGGGAGTAGCCCCCAATCGCCTGTGTCGACATACTGGCTCGTTGCTTCACCGCACCGGACCCGGCCTGGCGAACCGCCGCCGGATCACTCGGCGCCGGTGGGCGAGACCTTCGGCCGGACAGACGTACCCGCGTCTGCCAGGCCGGAGGAATCCACCCGTCATCCTCCGACCGACCACAGGAGGAGGATGCCCGTGCTGACCGCCGCACTACTGAGCTTCGGCGTGATCTTCGTCGCCGAACTAGGAGACAAATCCCAGCTGATGGCAATGACGTTCGCCCTGCGCTACCGCTGGTGGGTCGTGATCGCCGGCATCACCGTCGCGACCACCGTGGTCCACCTGGCGTCCGTCGCCGTCGGCCACTACCTCGGTGTCGCGCTCCCGACCGCGGCGATCAGCATCGTCGGCGGTGCGGCCTTCCTGATCTTCGGTGCGTGGACGCTGCGCGGCGACGACCTCAGCGAGGACGAGCAGCTCAAGGCAGGGCGGGCCACCCGCTCGGCGTTCCTGGCCGTCACGTCCGCCTTCTTCCTCGCCGAACTCGGCGACAAGACCATGCTCGCCACCATCACCCTCGCCACCGACCACGACACCATCGGCGTATGGATCGGCTCGACCGTCGGCATGGTCGCGGCCGACGCCCTCGCCATCGTCGTCGGCGCCGTGCTGGGTAAGCATCTGCCCGAGAGTGTCATCCGCATCGGCGCGGCCGTTCTGTTCTTCGCGTTCGGCATCTGGTTGCTGCTCGAGGGCCTGCTCCCCGGCAACGTGGCCGGCCCGATCGCCGGCACCGCCGTCGTCGTTCTGGCGCTGGCCGGTGCGGCCGGTCGCGCCGTGTGGTCACGGCGCCGCCGCGGTGCCGCGGCTGAGCCCGAACAGATGCAGCACCAGGACTGAACCCGGTCGACAAAGCCGCGCCCTCGGGCAATACTCGGAAGCCTTGGAGTACCTCGCAGTTCTCACGGACGAGAGGGCGTGTGTGAACCATCCCGTAGCGAGCGGCAAGCCTGCGATTCTCACCGTCGACGACGATCCCGGGGTCTCGCGCGCCGTCGCCCGCGATCTGCGGCGCCGATACGGTGAGAAGTACCGGATCATCCGCGCCGAATCCGGCGAGTCCGCACTCGACGCGATGAAGCAGATGAAGCTGCGCGGGGATCCCGTCGCGGCGATCCTCGCGGACTACCGGATGCCGTCGATGAGCGGGATCGAGTTCCTCGAGAAGGCCATGGACCTGTATCCGGTCGCGCGGCGAGTGCTGCTCACGGCCTACGCCGACACCGACGCGGCCATCGAGGCGATCAACGTCATCGACCTCGACCACTACCTGCTCAAACCGTGGGACCCGCCCGAGGAGAAGCTGTACCCGGTGGTCGACGCCCTGCTCGAGGCGTGGGCGTCGTCGGATCACCACCCCGCCGAGGAGACGAAGGTCGTGGGTCATCGCTGGGCGCCGCGGTCCTCGGAAGTGCGCGAGTTCCTGGCCCGCAACCAGCTGTCGTACCGCTGGTACATGTCGGACGAGCCGGAGGGCGGGCGGCTGCTCACCGCCGCAGGCGAGGACGGCCGGCGCCTGCCCGTGGTGATCTGCTCCGACGGCGAATGCCTGGTGGAGCCGTCGGACACCGAACTGGGACGGCATCTCGGACTCCGGACCGACCCGTCGGAGAACTTCTACGACCTCGTCGTCGTCGGCGGCGGACCGGCCGGTCTGGGCGCCGCCGTGTACGGGGCCTCGGAGGGTCTGCGCACCGCCCTGATCGAACGGACCGCGACCGGCGGGCAGGCGGGTCAGAGTTCCCGCATCGAGAACTACCTCGGTTTCCCCGACGGCGTGTCCGGCGCGCAGCTCGCCGAGCGGGCCCGCAGGCAGGCCACCCGATTCGGGGCCGAACTGATCACCACCCGCGACGTGGTGGCGCTCGAGGTCAACGGATCGGCGCGGACCGTCCGGTTCGCGGACGGGGACACCATCGACGCGCACACGGTGATCCTGGCGACCGGCGTCTCCTACCGGCGTCACCCCGCTCCCGGAGTCGACGACCTCACCGGTCGCGGCGTCTACTACGGATCCGCCGTCACCGAGGCCGCCCGCTGCACCGACCAGGACGTCTACATCGTCGGCGGGGCCAACTCCGCCGGACAGGCGGCGGTCTACCTGTCGCGGGGCGCCCGGTCGGTCACCATCGTCGTCCGGGCGCAGTCGCTCGAGGATTCGATGTCGTACTACCTCGTCCAGCAGATCGAACGGAACCCGCGCATCCGCGTCCGGCCCTGCACCGAGGTGATCGGCGTCGAGGGCGAGGGTCACCTCGAGAAGGTCCGGCTGCGCAACAACGCGACCGGCGACGAGGAGACCGTCGACGCCGGGTTCCTGTTCCTGTTCATCGGCGCCGCCCCGCGGACCGAATGGCTCGAGGGCGTCGTCGCCCGGGACGAGAACGGGTTCGTCGTGTCCGGACCCGACCTCGTCGTCGACGGGAAACCACCGAGCGGCTGGCCCCTCGACCGTCTCCCCCATCACCTCGAGACGAGCGTCCCGGGGATCTTCGCGGCGGGTGACGTGCGCTCCGAATCGGCGAAGCGGGTGGCGTCGGCGGTCGGGGAAGGCGCCATGGCCGTGATGCTCGTCCACCGCTACATCGGCCAACCGTGACCAGGGGCAGACCATGACCCAACTCCCGTGCAATCCCCCCGAGCTGAGGACGTTGTTCCTCTTCGAGAAGCTCACAGCCCACCAGCTCGAGCAGCTCTGCGAGAAAGGGCACGTCGAACTGATCGAACCCGGCCCCGTGTTCGCGGAGGGTGAGATCGCGACGTGCTTCTACGTGCTGATCGAAGGCGAGCTCGTGCTGAGCAAACTGTCGGGCGGCGAGGAGATCGAGTTCAGCCGGACGTCCCAGCGCGGCGTGTACTCCGGGGCCTGGCAGTCGTATCTCGGCGACCGCGCACCCCAGACGTACACCGCGTCGATGCGCGTCACCGCCCCGTCGAAGTTCTTCGTCCTCGACGCCGACCGCTTCGGACAGCTGATGCGCGAATGGTTCCCGATGGCCGTGCACCTGCTGGAGGGGCTGTTCTTCGGCAACCAGAACGCGAAGCAGGTCGTCGATCAGCGGGAACGCCTCCTCGCGCTGGGGTCGCTGTCGGCGGGGCTCACGCACGAGCTCAACAACCCGGCGGCCGCCGCGGTCCGGGCGACGGCGTCGCTGCGCGACCGGGTGTCGCACATGCGGCAGAAACTGAGCGTGATCGCCTCGGGCGTGTACGACCGGCAGGCGCTGGCCACGTTGATCCGGTTGCAGGAGGAAACAGCCGAACTGGTCGCGAAGGCGCCGACGCTGACCCCGCTCGAAGCGTCCGACCGCGAGGACGAACTCGGCGACTGGTTCGACGACCACGGCGTCTCCGGGGGCTGGGACCTGGCGCCCACGTTCGTGCAGGCAGGTCTCGACGTGCCGTGGCTCGAGCGGATCGTCGCCAGCGTCGACGACGAATCGATGGTCGAGAGCGCGATCCGCTGGCTCAACTACACCATCGAGACCGAACTGCTGATGAACGAGATCGCCGACTCGACCGCCCGGGTCTCCACCCTGGTGAACGCAGCGAAACAGTACTCGCAGATGGACCGTGCCCCCTACCAGCGCGTCGATCTGCGGGAACTGCTCGACAGCTCGCTGGTGATGCTCGGCCGCAAGATCGGCGACTCCGTCACGGTGGTGAAGGAGTACGACCCGACGCTGCCGCAGATCCCGGCGTACGCCGCGGAACTCAACCAGGTGTGGACGAACCTCATCGACAACGCCGTCGCCGCCATGGACGGCCACGGCACCCTCACCGTCCGCACCCGCCGCGACGGCGACATGGCCCTCATCGAGATCGGCGACACCGGACCGGGTGTGCCCGAAGAGATCCGGTCGCGCATCTTCGAACCGTTCTTCACGACGAAACCCGTGGGTGAGGGAACCGGACTCGGCCTCGACATCTCGTGGCGGATCGTCGTGAAGAAACATCGCGGCGACCTGCGCGTGGAGTCCGAACCGGGCGACACCCGGTTTCAGGTCCGCATTCCGATCGAACCCGAAGTCGCAGCAGCGGAAGGAGCCTCAGATGGGTGAGCTGGAGGGAATCGACCCGAGCGTGCCGCCGAGCGGAGAGGGGTGCGCCGAGTGCGACAGCGACGGCGGGTGGTGGGTGCACCTGCGCCGGTGCGCGCAGTGCGGCCATATCGGTTGCTGCGACTCCTCCCCGGAACAGCACGCCACCAAGCACGCCGCCGACACCGGGCACCCCGTCGTGCGGAGTTTCGAACCGGGCGAGAACTGGTTCTGGAACTACGCCACCGAGATTGCCTTCGAAGGCCCCGATCTTGCCCCGCCGCAACATCATCCGATCGACCAGACCGTCCCCGGTCCCGCCCCTCGGGTTCCGGCGGACTGGCAGGCGCACATTCACTGACGCGAGTGGTCAGAGTTGCTCGAGGCGGTGTGCCGTCGCCGCATCCTGCTCGTCGTACCGGGCGAGCGCCGCTTCGAACGTCGCCTTCAGATCCAGCGCGTAACGCTCGTGCGCCGCGAACGTCCCGACCGCCGAGTTCTCGACGGGGACGCCCTGGCCGCCGATCGCCGTCGCCCGGAACCGGGCTGCCAGGTCTGCCGCCGACCGCAGATGGGTTTCGCCGAGACCAAAGCTCCCGGGCGCGAGTTCGCGATGCGCTCGCTCTCGCAGGTCCTGCATGTCGGCAGCCAACACCTCGCACGCGGCGATGCACCGCACCAACGCGTCGCGATCCACTTCGAGCCGGTCCTCGCTCATCCGTCCCCCTACGGTCCTGCGCGTCCCCTGATCCGCGCGAGAAGACAAACTACCCGGTCCCCCGCCCACCACGTTTCCCTCGCTGCTGCCCTCACACCGAGCGGGCGTTATGGTGCAGGTCACCAGGGTCGGCCAACGGAGGCCGCCGGGAAAGTAAGGATGCGAACTGTGGAAATTCAGGGAACCGCCGCACTGGTCACCGGAGCGGCCTCGGGCCTCGGCGCCGCCACCGCCAAGCGTCTCGCCGACGCCGGAGCCACCGTGTTCGGACTCGACCTGCAGCAGTCCATCGAGCGCGCCGGCGACAACGTCCCCGACGGCGTGACCCTCCTCGCCACCGACGTCACCAGCGGTGACGAGGTCCAGGCCGCGATCGAGAAGATCGTCGAGTCGGGTCTGCCGCTGCGCATCGTCGTCAACTGCGCCGGCGTCGGCTGGGCCGGGCGCATCCTGTCGAAGAAGGGCCCCCACGACCTCGAACTGTTCCGCACCGTCATCACGGTCAACCTGCTCGGCACGTTCAACGTCATGCGCCTCGCCGCCGACGCCATCGCCAAGACCGACACCGTCGACGAGTCCGGGCAGCGCGGCGTCATCATCAACACCGCATCCGTCGCCGCGTTCGAGGGCCAGATCGGGCAGATCGCGTACTCCGCGTCCAAGGGTGGCGTGCACGGCATGACCGTCCCGGCCGCCCGCGACCTCGCGCAGTTCGGCATCCGCGTCAACACCATCGCCCCCGGCATCATCGACACCCCGATGCTCGCCGGCGTCACCGACGAATACCGCAAGGGCCTCGAAGCGGGCGTGCCGTTCCCCTCCCGCCTCGGTCAGCCCGCAGAGTATGCACAGCTCGCCCAGATGATCGTCGAACACGACTACCTCAACGGTGAGACCATTCGTATGGACGGCGCTCTGCGCATGGCGCCGCGGTAGGCGGCTCCGCCACCCGTGCGCCTTTTTGGTTGCTCCAGCTACCACAAAGGCGCACGGGGCGCGAAGCGCCCTTCGCTGGGAGGTGGGCATGGGTTTCTACTCGGACCGGATCGTTCCGCGGCTCGTCGACATCAGTTGCGGGATGAAGTTCACGGAGCCGACGCGGCGACGCGTCTGCGCCGGTCTGCACGGGCGCGTGGTGGAGATCGGATTCGGATCGGGCCTCAACGTCCCGTTCTACCCGGCCGCCGTCGATTCGGTGAGCGCCGTCGAACCCGCCGACCTCGGCTGGAAGCTGGCGGGCAAGCGGCTGGCGGCGTCGACGACACCGGTCGAGCGGTCCGGTCTGGACGGCCAGTCACTCCCCTTCCCGGACAACAGTTTCGACACCGCGCTGTCCACGTGGACGATGTGCACCATCCCGGATGTCGACGCCGCACTCCGGGAGGTCCGACGCGTCCTGAAACCTGGCGGCACACTGCATTTCGTCGAGCACGGTCTCGCCCCGGACGCCAACGTCCAGCGGTGGCAGCGCCGGCTCGAACCGATCCAGAAGGCCGTCGCCGGTGGGTGCCACCTCACCCGCGACATTCCCACCCTCGTGACGAACGCCGGACTCGACGTCCAGGACCTCGACCGGTTCTACGAGACATCCGCGCCGAAGATCGTCGGCGCCTATTCCCTCGGAGTTGCGGCTTCGCCACCCGTGCGCGGTTGAGGAGTCCAGGGACTCGTCGAGCACGCACGGGACGCTAGGCTGCTCTCGATTCGCGAACAGACGAGGGGGGCTTCGTGGGAACGTTGAAAGCTGATCTGGATGAGCTCGAAAAGCTGGGGGGAACCTTGCACGGGCTTGCCGACGAGGCGAGCGGTTTGAGAACCGGCCCGGCGGCGGGACCGTTCATGTCGAGCGTGGGGGGCGTGATGTCCTCGGTCATCGAGGCGGCCGGGATCTCGGCGGATCTCGTTGATGGAGCGCTTGTCCCAGCGATCAAGGAAAGACTCGGCGAGACCGGGGACGTGATGATCCACGTTGCGCAGGAGTACCGCAGCCAGGACGAATCGTCGGCCGACCGATTCGTTACTGCCTACACGAACGCAACGGGCGACTGGAGCGGTGACGCATGAGCATCACCCGGACCCAGATCGAATCCTGGAATCCCTCGACGCTGACCGAGATCGGTGACGCCTGGATCGCCCTCGGCACCAAGGTCGAAGATCTCTTCACTCGATACGTCGACGGCGTGACCAAGGTCAACGACGCCTACTGGGAGGGTAAGACCGCCGAGGCCGCCCAGAACAGAGCGAACGCCGACAAGACGACAGCCCTTGTGGTGGTGGATCAACTCGAAGCTCTCGCCAACCGCGCGAAACAGGGTTTCCACGATGTGGACGCGCCCCTGCAGCGCGCACGGATGGCGATCACGGCCGCGGAGTCTGCGGGTTTCCTTGTAGCCGACGACTTGACCGTCACCGATCCCGCGAACCCCGATCCCGACAACGATCGCGTGACCGAGATGACCGGATGGCAACGCGAGATCGTCGACGCGGCGTCGGCGACGGAGACCGCCGACGCGAGCGTCAAGGCTGCGCTCAATTCGGCTCGCGACGGATTACGGGCCACCTTCACTTCAGCCGCGGCACTGGGCTCCGATCAAGGCGCGTCCGACGGGACGCAACTCGTGTCCGATCCCGCCGGAATGGATCCAGAGCAGGTCCGGCGGCTGATTGAGGCCGGGGAACTGACACCCGGACAACTCGACGCCGTGAACTCCGGCAACACCGCGACAGTCCCTGCGTCTCAGATGGAGTATCTGAACCAGATCAGCCGGTCGCTGGATGGAAAAAGCCCGCAGGAGATCCAGCAGATCATCGACCAACTGCCCCCGGATTCGGGGCGCGCCCTGGCGAACCCACTCCAGATCGTGTCGAACGACAAGGTCACCGCCACCGTCACAGGCGACTCGCAGGTGCCGACCAACGGCGGCCTGAACCTGCTACCCGACAAGATGCGCGAATCGCTGACCCGCGACGACCTCGTGAACCGCGATTTCAAGATGGTCGGATCCACCGGCGCAGCCAGCGTCGAACTGAACGGTGTCGCCGACAACCAGGCCATCGCGCACATCGTCCAGGCCGGCGATGCGCAATACAAGAACGGCAGCAGCCTCGATCAGCACCTGCTGGAGGTGGGTCGCCAGTACCTCGACGCCCAGGTTGCGCACGAGCAGAACCCCAACCACACGTTCGAGTACTTCACAGTCGACGGTCGAGGTACCGAGAACACGGCGATCACCGAAAGCATCTTCACCGCCGTCGGCGACGACAAGATCGCCGTCGAGAACGCTGTCACCCATCCCGACACCGGCCAGAACCTGGTTCGCGACGTCCTCACGCACAACTGGTCCGACAACGGGCAATCGGCAGCCTCGATGTTCCAGTTCGGCGTCGCCGAGGCCACAGTCGAGGACCCCGACAATCGAGCCGACGTCGTATCCGCCACACGCAGCGGGCAGATCATGTCGGCCGTCGCCGAGAACATGAGTACCGACTGGGACACGCTGAGGGGAATACCCGGAACCAACGGGCAATCCGTCGGGGAGATCAATGCGGACCTCCTTCGGACCGTGTCTCACAGCATGAGTCCGTACATCGGCGATCTCGCGGGTGCCGGCAGACCGGAGAACCCCGGATTCGACATCGGCACTTGGGCAGACCCGGCCGACAACAACCACTTCGGCGGCTCGGCGAACGTCTTCGCCGTCATGAACACCGACCCGGAGGCGGGTACACATTTCACACAGTCCTCGATGCAGGAAATCCTCGCCGCCGAGGGCCGGTACGCGCACGACCCGTCGGCACCCCTGGCCGGTGGCGACCTCTCCGCCGCCGGCCGAATCCACGGCCTCATGGACCGGGGGCTACTCCTCTCGACCGAGGACAGCTACAGCGACAAGGCCGAGCAGGCGCAGGCCATCTACGACCGCAAGGCCGCGGCCTACGGTGCGCTCACCAGCGTCGGCTCCGTAGGCCTGGACCGACTGCCCGGCGGGGAGTTCATCAACACCATGATCGACGCCGGCGGCGACCCGTTGAAGGACGCCATCATCGGCAAAGCGCCGGGGCCGGCACCATCCGTTCCCCTGGAGGCTCCTGACTTCTACCGCGACTACTACAACATCCTGCGGGCGACACCCGTTCTTCCCGAGTCATTCCGTCAGGAGTACCCATGGGCGTTCGACGGGTCCGGAAATCTCCTGTCGTGGGATGACGTGAGGTCGAATCCCGACCTGGATCTGCGGATGAAAGATGGTTACCAAGACATGTTCAACCATCTCGGAGATCCGGCTGACGGCAATGGCGAGCGCATCCGAAACGGGTACGACGATGTGGTCCGCAATGACGGGTAACCGCGGAGCGCGGATCGGGTGGTCAGCGGCGGCGACGCTGATGCTCGCATCAGGATGCGGGACGAACCCGAGCAATGAACCGGCACCGGCACCAGCCGCACAAGGACGAGAAGTGCTGTATTCCAACGTCTGGTCAGCCGATCAGGGGATCGACCTGTTCGGCCGGGGCGCCGAATTGGTACGAGCAAGCTACGAGGCCGGCGACTACACGGCATTCGTGGGTCTCGAGAACTCGTATCCAGGTTTCGGCAGAGCGGTGGGTGGCGAGGCTCATCATGGTGATCCCGACATCGAGTCCTTCATGACCGCACTCGAACCCGAGAACGATTCGCAGGCTCCGGGAACGAGCTTCGCGCATATCAGTGCCTATGAGTCCACCGAGACCACACTTGCGGCAACGGTGTGCAATTACTACCTTTTCCCGCAGAACGGTACGAATATCTCGCTCAATCCACTCAACATGGCGTTCCGGGTCGAACTCGAGCGCACTGCCGACGACCCCGGACAGCCGGGTGTTCCTGACACCGACGCCGCTGAGCACGATCCCCGCGCGCATCGGGTACCGACGTGGAATGTGTTCGAGGGCTGGAAGATCACCAAGCTCCATTACCTGCGTCGGCTGAATGGTGATGTCATTCCACAGGGCTGCACGGACTGGTGGCAGCAGCAGTTCCCGGCGTTCGCCCCGAATGCGTCCGGCAACCTCGTGCCGCCTGCCGGGTTCGAACCGCCGACCATGCCTGTTGCCGTGCAGTATCCGGAGTGGATCGGGCCCGCGAATTCCGAGTAGCCGGCTTCGCCGCCCGTGCGCGGTTGAGGAGTCCAGGCACTCGTCGACCGCTCACAGGCGGCGCCGCCGCCTGTCGTCGATGTAGAACAGCACGAGGGCTCCGCACAGGAGGGCGGCGGGGATCCAGGCGGCGGATCCGCCGAAGTAGCGGGTGGCGAATGCTCCGACGACGGCCCCACCGGCGAAGCTGCTGACGATGGCGGCGTACACCCGGGTGTGCTGACGCGATTCGGGGACCTTCTCGATGAATCCGGCATACGCCGACTCGGTGAAGCGCATGAGGTTGCCGGTGGTGGCGACGGCGATGTACGACAGCGACCCGATGGTGCGGAACAGGCCGAACTGCATGGCCGCGACGAACGCAATGGGAACGGTGACCAGCGCGTTGGGGACGTTTGCGGGAACGAACGCGACCGCGACGAGTACGACGATCTGCGCGACCATGGCGATCCGTATCGGGTGGTCGAAGACGCTGTGGGCGAGTTCGCTCTTGAGCAGGTGTGCGAACGCGACACCGACGATGAACGCGAGGATCGGCCACAGGTGGGCCCGGGCGGCGTGGAAGTGACGCTCCGACAGGTCGATGGCCATGAGGATGACGTTGCCGGTCTGGGCGTTCGCGAAGACGCCGCCGCGGCTGATGTAGGTGTAGGCGTCGAGGAAGCCGCCCGCGGCGGTGAGGAGCAGAGCGAACCGCAGCGTCGTGGATGTCTTCGGCACCTCCACCTGACCACCCCTACCGAATCGGGCCTGCTTTGCAGCCTAGAGGTCGGACGCGAGCGGGATCTCCTTCTCGGCCCGATCCGACATCCATTCGCGCAGCACTTTCGTGGCGATGACGTCGTCCTCGTTGTATTGCAGCAGTCGTTCGCGCTGGGTGAGGTCGGGTTCGCCGTCGTAGCCGACGGCTTCGCGGTACCAGCTCATCGACGCTTCACCGCTGGCGTCGGCGTCGCGCCACCGGAATCCGGCGACCGGGGCGATCTTCTTGAGGCCCTTGCCGCCCGGGCAGATGAACTGGTCGCTGATGGCCTGATAGATGTCGACCCATTGTGGGCTGTCGATGAATTCCCGGATCTCGGCCTCGGTGGGGATGCCGGGTGTCCCGGCGAACCGGCGGGCGGAGTCCAGCAACCATTTGTCCTCCGCGGACCTCGAATAGCAGTACGCGGCGAAGGTTCTGCCGCTCAGCGCCGCCGCTTCCCGCTCGGCCATCAGCCACGTCCAGAATTCGGCGAACGACCGCGCCTCGTCCTGCGTCGGCACTGGGTCCCAGCTGACGAACGGCCGGTACGCCGACACCCCGTCCACGTTGAGAAGCGTGCCCCACAGGTAGGCGCCGTGTTCCTGGTAGCTCTCCATGTCGACGTCCACCTCGACGTCCGCGCGGGTCACCCGGATCTCCGGGAACCGTCGCACCAGCGGTGCTCCCGCGAGCCACGCCTTCGCGGTGACGACGGCGTCCTCGAACGCGCCGTGCGGCCAGTCCTCGAGCGGTTCGCGGTCCCACGCCGCGAGGTCGTCGATGGTGTGGCAGCCCGCGTCGCGCAGCATGTCGGCGCGGGAACCGGTGGCCACCAGGCTCACGTCGTGTGTCTGGGTCAACTGCTCCTCGCACCCGGGCCACCACGGGCAGGAACGGCATTCGCCGATCCTCGACGGCACGGTCGCCGATTCCCCGCGGGCGACGGCGAGCCGGTCGGCGAAGCGTTCGTCGTAGTCGTCGAGGATGGTGGTGAGGTCGTGCACGAAGATGACATCGGAGCCGTAGCCGATCGCGCCGGCCACCAGGGCCGGACTCGCGAACCCGTGCCGCTCGAGCATCCGATACACCTGCGCGACGCGCATCTGGTCGCGGACCTGGCTGCGAGGCTTCCGCGTCGCGTCCTCCTGCGGTCGCCACTCGAACATGTCCGACGTCAGCGCGCCGCGGCCGGGATCGGTGACCTTGTGATTGACGACGATCACGGGGATGTACCCGCCGTGGTCCTCGTCACGGATGAGGATCTCGCAGCGCGCCCGCCGGCCGGCGTCCCGGTCGAGTGGGAGCACGGCTCCCCAGATGCGGTCGGCGCCCGCCTCGCACGCGGCCAGGGTGTCCTCGGCCCGCAGGCGCAGGCTCTGCTCGGTGTCGATCTGCACCCACCGTTCCGGTGCGTGGCCGGTGAGGATCCGGCGGACGTCTTCACGCTTGGCGGCGGCGGCATCCTGACGCTGGCGGACGCCCGGATCCTCGGGCGCGGCCGCGAGTTGGTCGGGGAACGCCGCGTCGAGGTGCACCCGGTGGCGGCACCGCGTCAGTGCGCTGGCATCGATCACCGTCCCCGACGCCTTTCCGGGAGAGGCGTCGGGTTCTGATTGCTGACCGATATGGGAACACACGATGACGAAGATTATGTGCTCCCCTAGGCTGATCCCGAAGCACCGGATGCAGTTGGTAGCGTGGGCTGCGCTGAAACACCAGGAAAAGGGGTCTTTTCGATGGGGTTGTTCAAGAAACGTAAGTCCCGAGCCACCCGCAAGGCGGAAGCCAAGGCACTCAGGCACAAGGCCGGAGTGGAGGCGAAGCTGAGCGCGAAGAACGAACGGAAGCGCGACAAGCAGTCCGCCAAGGCCGGCCGCAAGCTCGAGGCTGCCGAGCTGAAGTCACTGAAGAAGGTCGAGAAGGCTCAGATCGCTGCGCTGAAGGCCGAGGAGAAGGCCGCGGCCCAGAAGGGTTTCACGGTCGCCGCCGTCCGCAAGTACCTCGGTGTCGCACGCCTGCTGACGCCGGTGCTGCTGCCGATCGCCTACCGGGCCGCCACGGTCGTGCGCGGGCAGATCGATGCCCGCCGTGCCGACCGGATGGGCGTCGACATCGACCAGCTCGCCAACTTCACCGGGCACGGCGCCAAGCTCAGCGCCCGCATCGCCGGTGCCGAAAGCTCCACCACGGAGATCCTCGGGCAGAAGCCGGACGACGCGGAGACGCAGAAGTTCGCCGCCGCGATCCGTGAGCGCCTCGGTGATCTGAGCACCGCCGTCCGCGCGGCCGAGCAGATGCCGCAGGCCCGCCGTAAGGCCGCTCATCACGCCATCTCGTCCGAACTCGACGGAGTCGAAGCCGATCTCCTCGCCCGCCTCGGCGTGCGCTGAACGACCCGACCCACCGCAATGTCCCCTGCCCGCCCCGCCGCGACCGCCACCCTTCGGGGCTCGGCGGTCGGCGCGCTCGTGGCCGCTCTCGCGGTCGCCGCGCACGGCATCGGCGGGGGCGGCCTTCCCGAATCCGCCGCGCTGACCCTGCTGCTCGTCACGTGCAGCGGTGTCGGTGCGGTCACCGCGCAACTGCCCGCCCGCTTCCACGGACCGCTCGCGCTGATGGGTGCCCTCGGTGTCGGCCAGGTGGCCGGACACTTCGCACTGACGCTCATTTCGCACGTGCACTCGGTGGTCCCGGCCGTGCCGATGCTCGCCGCGCACGCGGCCGCCACCGCGATCTGCGCCCTGCTGGTCGCGAATGCCGAGCGTCTGTACGGCCCCCTCGTGCACGTCTGGCGGGTGGTGCTCCGCGGCGCACCGCAGCCCGTCTCGGCGGTGACCACGGCACACGTCCCCGCGCGTCCCGCGAATCCCGTGGTCGCCCTGCTGCGCGCGAGCATTTCGCGTCGCGGTCCCCCGGTCCCGGTCTGACTCTCACCTCTTCTCCGTTCAGACCCTCAAAGGACCTTCGATGAATTCCCTCGTTTCCCGTGCCCTTTTCACGGCCGGTGCCGCCGGTGGCGCCATGCTGCTCGCGGCCGGTGTCGCGGCCGCCCACGTGACCGTCGTCGCCCCCGGCGCCGAGCAGGGCGGCTACTCCGTCCTGACGTTCCGCGTTCCCACCGAATCCGAGACGGCGTCCACCACCAAGCTGACCGTCACGCTCCCCGACCTGAAGTCGGCCCGCACCACACCGCTGCCGGGGTGGACGTCCGTCGTCGAGAAGGACCCGACGTCCAAGCTCGCGAAGTCCGTGACGTGGACCGCCGACCCCGGTGTCGGTGTGACGCCCGGCCAGTTCCAGCAGTTCGAACTGTCCGCCGGACCGCTGCCGGAGCAGGACGAGGTGTCGTTCCCGGCCGCCCAGACGTACAGCGACGGCGAGGTCGTCAACTGGGATCAGGCGGTCGGTGCCGACGGCGCGGAGCCCGACAAGCCGGCACCCACGCTCACACTGGCCGCGGCGAGCGGTGAAGACCACAGCCACGACGCGGGTGGCGCCACGACGTCCGAGGAGACCGAGACGACCGCGTCCGGCACCGACGACACCGCCCGCTGGCTGGGCGGCATCGGCCTGGTCCTCGGCGCGCTCGGTGCGGCCCTCGGTCTCGGTGCCATGGTCCGGAGCCGTCGCTCATGACAAGACGCACCACCTTCACGTCGGTGAAGGTGATCGCGGTCGGACTGCTGACCATGCTCGCGAGCATGCTCGGGGCCGGCACCGCGCTCGCCCATTCCGTGGTGATCAGCTCCACCCCCGAGAACGGCGCGGAGATCGCGTCCGGCCCGGAACGGGTGAGCGTCACGTTCAACGAGGCGCTGCAGGAATCGTTCGCGTCCCTCACCGTGGTGGGGCCCGACGGCAACCTGTGGACCAAGGGTGACCCCGCCGTCGAGGGGCCCACGGTCAGTGCCGAACTCGGCGAACTGGGACCGGCCGGTGTGTACACCGTCGCGTTCCGCGTCACGTCCGCCGACGGGCATCCGGTGAGCGGAACCCGCACGTTCACCCTCACCGAGGAGGGGTCGGGCACCCCCGGCGCCGCAGCGGACAGCTCGGGTGAATCCGGCAGCGGCGGAGTTCCGCTGTGGCCGTTCATCGTTGCCGGTGTGCTCGTGTTCGGCGGCGGACTGTGGTTCGCGCTCCGCAAGCCTCGCGGCGAGAACTGAGCACGGTGGGTACGGCGCGACAGTCCTGGCTGCTGTTCGCCGTACCCACATCGCTCGTCGGGGTCGCATGCGGTTGGGCGTTGGCGCAACCGGAAGACCCGTCACCGTCGAGCGCCGTCCGGGCGCTGTGCCTGGTGCTCGGTTCGGCGGTGCTCGGACTCGCCGCACTGGGCTGGTGGAGTCGCGCGGACAGCCGTCCCCTCGTGCGGGACCAACGGCTGTGGCGGTTGTCGACCGCCGTCGCCGGTGCGTGGATGCTCGCCGAGGCGGTGCTGCTGTCGATGACGGCGGCGGAGGCCGACGCCCTGGGATTGTCCGAGCTGTCGGTCGGACGGTTCGGCGCGTACGTGACCGAGATCAGCGCGGGACGCGTCGACCTCGCCGTTCTCGTGTGCACGGCCGCAGCCACCGCGTGGTCGGCGGTCGCGTTCCGCCGCAGCGACGCCCGGCTCCCCGTCCCGGTGCTGGTGCTCGCGGCGCTCGCCCTGGTGGCCCGCCCGATCACCGGCCACATGTCGCAGCAAGTTCTCGGCTCGGTCCTCGACGTCGTCCATGCCCTCGCCGCCGCCGTGTGGTTCGGGCTCCTCGCCGCCCTCGGTCTGACGCTCCGGTCGCGCGGGGACTGGTCGTCGTGGCTGCCGCGGTATTCCGTCGTCGCGTGGCGGTGCGTGTGGCTGCTGACCGCGACCGGGATCGTCGACGCCGCGGTCCGGCTGGGCGGGGTGACGCCGCTGTTCGACACCGGTTACGGCCGCATCGTGCTCGCCAAGGCGGTGGCGTTGGCGGCGCTCCTCGGACTCGGCTGGTGGTGGCGGCGAACGTGGGTCGGGCAGGCGGCCGCGCACCGGATCAGCGCCGAAGGGTCCCTGCGACGGGCGATCGTGGAGGTGGTGGTGATGGCCGTTCCGTTCGGTCTCGCCGCCGCCCTTGCCACCACCGCCTGACCCGTGAGTACTTATTAACGTGCGGCGGTTAATAAGTACTCACGGGCGCGTCAGCGCAAGAGGATCTTTCCGCGGCTGCCGCCCTTCTCGCCGGCGCGCTGCGCGTCGGCCGCGTCGGTCAGCGGGAACGTGCGGGCGGGCGGGAGGGCCAGTTTCCCGTCCGCGGCGAGGGCGCCCAGCCGGCGCAGTGTCTCCGCGTTCCGGTCGCCGGCGTTGCCGGACGAGAACGTGATTCCCAGCCCGAACGCGGCACCGTCCGACAGCGTCACGATCCGGTCGGTGCCCCCGCGCAGGTCCATCGCCGCCTCGAGTCCGCCGAAGCCGACGTCGAGGACGGCGTCGACACCGTTCGGGGCCAGTTCGCGGACCCGGCCCGCCAGCCCCTCGCCGTACGTCGTGGGGGTCACGCCCAGCTCCCGCAGCGCGTCGTGGTGCTTCTCGCTCGCGGTGCCGATCACGGTGACACCCGAATCCAGCGCCAGTTGCGCCGCAAGGGTTCCCACCGCCCCCGATGCGCCGTTCACCAGCAACGTCTCACCGGATTTCAGCTTCAGGAGCCGCAGTCCACGGGTGGCTGCCTCGCCGGCGACGGGGATGGTGGCGGCGTCCGTCCAGCTCAACCCTTGCGGCTTCGGCACGACGATCGAGGCGAGCGCGTATTCGGCGTAGCCGCCGGTGTCGGACCAGCCGAACACCTCGTCACCCACCACCACGCCGGTCGCGTCCGGACCGACCGCGTCGACCACGCCGGCGACTTCACTGCCCGGGATCTTCGGGAACTGCACCGACATCACCTCGGCCATCGAGCCCGACCGCAGCTTCCAGTCGATGGGGTTCACTCCGGCGGCCCGGATGACGAGGCGTACCTGGTTGCCGGTGGGTTCGGGGAGGGGGACGTCGTGGGTCTCGAGCACCTCGGGACCACCGTAGGACGAGTAGGAGACTGCCTTCATGGTCTGCTTCGGGTTGGAATTCGTCATGCCAACAATCTCGTCCTCGGCGGTCCGTCGCGCCAGAGATTCGGCTGGTTGATCACAGGGCTGCGGCGGCCTTCTTCAGATCGGCGACGAGGGCGCCGAACGCGTCGTCCCGATCCTCCGAAGGTCCGCGGAGCACGGCGGACGGGTGAATCGTCACGAAGACGTCCGGATCCACGTCGACGTCGACCTCGCCGTCGAGGTGCAGCAGCTCCCCGCGGTGTTCGGTGAGGCGGAACGACGGGCCGAGCAACGCCTGCGCGGCGGTGGCCCCGAGGCACACGAGGACGTCGGGCTGGACCGCCGCCAGTTCGGCGATCAGCCACGGCCGGCACGCGACGATCTCGGTGCGGTTCGGCTTCTTGTGGATTCGACGCTTGCCGCGTTCGGCGGGGACGAACTTGAAGTGCTTGACCGCGTTGGTGACGTAGGTGAGGTCCCGGTCGATGCCCGCCGCATCGAGCGCCTTGTTCAGGAGTTTTCCTGCCGGACCGACGAACGGTTCACCGACGCGGTCTTCCTGATCGCCGGGTTGTTCGCCGACGAGCATCATCCGTGCGGATCGCCTGCCCGCGCCGAAGACGGTCTGCTCGGCGTCGCGGTACAGATCGCAGCCGTGGCACCCGTCCGCCGCGCGGGACAGCGCGTCGAGGTCGACGGTGTCCGGCACGAACGGTGCGGCCGAGGGCTTCGTGGCTCGGGGCATGGGCGTCGAGTACCCGTCGGGCGGAGCTTCATTCGCGCAACCCTGTCAATTAGTTTAGCGCTAAGATATAATCACCGGAGAAGCCCACCGAGAAAGCGAGCCTCCATGTCCCTCACCGAAGTCACCGCCCACCACCCCTACAGCCCGGCCGTGGTCGCCGGCGGACTCGCGTTCGTCTCCGGCGCACTGTCCGTCGATGCCGAGGGCACCGCCGTCCCCGGCCGCACCGAGGCGCTCGACGCCGCCGTCGACCGCATGGTCGATCGCCTCGCCACCGTCGGCGGACAGCTGAAGGACGTCGTCAAGCTCACCTACTACGTCACCGACCTGTCGTTGCGCGAGGAGGCGAACCGCCAGTTCGAGCGCATCTTCGACGAGCCGCGTCCCGCGCGCACCTTCCTGGAGGTCAGCAGCCTCCCCTACGGCGCCATCGCCGAGATCGACGCCGTCGCGGCGGTCGAGGGACGCTGACAGCGCACCCCGCCCGGCAGCGCCGCGGG
>NZ_JBLWIT010000135.1:169655-191741 GCF_048381435.1 Rhodococcus mengyinensis
AATCGACGGGGACCCGCGGCGCGTCGCCGTCACCTATGCTCGTTCGATATCTTGGTACTAAACAGATGAGACCCTCGAGGATCCAGGAGGTGCGCCCGGTGACGCAACGCCCCGTTCCAGATCGCGATGCCGTCGACGACATCGTCGACCAGTGGGCCCACCAGTGGCCCGACCTGGATGTGAGTCCGCTGAAAGTGCTGGGCCGCCTGCACCGTTCGTATCTGCGGTACCAGACGTCCCTTGCCGCCGTGTTCGAGGAGCACGGCATCAACATGGCGTCGTTCGACGTTCTGGCCGCCCTCCGACGTTCAGGTCCGCCGTACCGGATGACGTCCGGACAGCTGGCGGAATCCGCCCTCGTCACCACCGGCGGAGTCACACTGCGCGTCGACCGCCTGGAGAAGGCGGGACTGGTGCAGCGGGAGCGTGACGCCGAGGACCGCCGCATCGTGCACGCGCAACTCACCGACGAGGGCTTGCGGGTGATCGAGAAGGTCGCGGAGGCCCACTTCGCCAACGAGTCGCAGATCCTCAGCGGGATGTCGCAGGACGATCAGGCGGCGTTGGCCGAATTGCTCCGCAAGCTCGAGCACTCGATCGTCGAGAACCAGGCCCCCAACGCCTGAGCGGAGGACTCAGCTGGCCGCGCGGGCGGTCAGGTCGGCAACCTCACCGAATCCGATGAACCGTTCGGACGCCGCCGTCATCTCCACGATGAAACGTCGCTGCTCGTCCTGCGATGCACCGATCAGGCGCGCCGCACCCGTCCACTGCGCCTCGGACAGCTTGCGGGCGAGCTGGGCGGGTTCGGCGCACGGCGTCGCGATCCCGGCCTGGTTGAGCCGTTCGATGAACCGGATGTACCGGCCGAGGATCCGGTTGTGGGCCGCCTCGAGCTGTTCCCCGATCACCGGGTCGACGGCGGCGCGGTCCTCGATCATCGTGAACAGGCGGCCGCTGCTGTAGACGGTCTCGATGAACGCCGCGGTGGCCGCGCGCAGGACGGTGCGCGGGTCCGCGTCCGGCGGGACCGGGATGCGCTGAGCCTCGACGAACGTGTCGAACACCGCGGCGGCGACGGCACGGAACGCGTCGTCCCGGGATGCGAACCGGGCGGAGAATTCGGCCTGCGACACTCCGGCGGCAGCGGCGATGACCGCCTCGGTGGTGCGCTCGTATCCGAGCTCGGCGAAGCACCGCCCCGCCGCCTCGACCAACGCGAGCCGACCTCGATCGTCACCGTTCGTAAGCACCGCTCGCGCCTCCTCGTACCCCGGCCGGCGCCCGACGTGTCGGCCGTCACACATTCTTAGTTGACATTTCATTCACGTCAACCCGGGCGACCCTACGCCTCCTGAAGTGCCTTCGCCTGGGCTTCGGCCTGAGCCCGGTAGAGCCGGCGGAGCCGGATGACGCCGAGGTCGTGCTGGTACAGGTTCTCTGCCTGGTCCGCGTCGAATGCCATCGCCTCGAGCATGGCGCGGTCCTGCTCGAGCACCACCCAGTGCCGCTCCTCGAGCTTGGTGCGGTACAGGAACCGCCAGACGTCGCGTTCCCAGCCCTCGACGCGGCGGTACCGCCAGAAGAACACCGCGGTGGTCTCGGCGTCGATCGGCGTTCCCATGCCGACGATGCCGAACGAGCCACCCGGGCCCGCGGTCGGCGGGTAGGGAATCTCGAGGTCCACCCAGTCGATGCCGGTCCGGCAGAATTCGACCCAGTCGAAGTTCACGCCCCGCTGGTCGGTCTTCTCGAAGAAGAACCCGCGATCGGTTTCGCGGATCCGGAACTTCGCGGACGTCTCGCCGCCGAACATCGAATGCGATTCGCGGTGCAGGAACGCTCCGTGCATCGGGTCGAGCAGGTTCTCCAGCGTGAACCGCCACGGCGCCTTCCACTCCGCGTAGCAGAGGAAGTTCGAGATGCCGTCGTCGGTGAGTCGCTCGGGGAGTTCGAGGGGCGCGGGCTCGGCGTCGGGGTCGGTGCCGAACCAGGCGAGCACGGCGCCGGCCACCTCCCGCACGGGGAGGCTGGTAACCAGCCGCTTGCCCTCGAGGTTGCAGCCGGGCATTCCGGGGACGGAGACGACGGTGCCGCCGCCGTCGACCTGCACGCCGTGGTACTGGCAGGCGACGCGATCGCCGAGGTGCTGACCCTGCGACAGCGGGGCGCCGCGGTGCGGGCAGCGGTCGGCGAGCATGCGGAGGGTGCCGTCGGACTGACGGAACAGCAGCCAGTCCTCGCCGAGGCGCCGCACCTTCTTCATGTCGCCGCGCGCGACGAAGTCGGACGGGCACACCGCGTGCCACTGGTCACGCATCCCGGTCGCGAAGATCTCGTCGCCGGTCAGTGCCGCCTTGTGCAGTCGGTTCACCATGTCAGGCCCCCATCCGTCGGATCTCGTCCGTGAAAGTGTCGGTGGTCCAGGCGTCGCCGCCGGGACTGTGGATGCCGAGGGCGTTCAAACCCTTCACCAGGCCTTCGAGGTGGTGCACACCGGTGCCGAAGACCTCTTCGATCGCACCGGCCAGCTTCCGTTCGTACGGGGTGGGTGCCGTGCCGGACTGGCGTGGTTGCAGATACAGGCTCATGGTTCTTCCCTTCTAGAGATCCAGCACGAGCTCGTCGGAGCGGGCGCGGGAAACGCAGATCATGATGGTGGTGCCGGACTCCTGCTCGGAGCTGGAGAGCAGGGAGTCGCGGTGGTCGGGGGTGCCGGCGAGGACGCGGGTTTCGCACGTCCCGCAGATGCCTTCGCGGCAGGAGTTGGGGACGTCGACGCCGGATTCCTCGAGGGTGTCGAGGATGGTCCGGTCGGGGGCGACGGTGGCCGAGATGCCGGATCGTTCGCAGATCACGCGGACGGGACGGTCGCCGGCGAGGGTGTCGGCGGGGATCTCCTTCGCCTTGAACCGCTCGAGCCGGATCGCGCCGTCCGGCCAGGAATCGGTGTACCCCTCGACCGCGCCGAGCAGACCCTCGGGGCCGCAGGCGTAGACGAGCGTCTCCTCACGGGCGGCGCCGAGGATGCCGGCGAGGTCGAGGATGCCGTCGGCCTCCTCGGTGACGACGTGCACGCGGTCGCCGTATCCGGACAGTTCGTCGAGGAACGCCATCGACGCGCGGGCACGGCCGCCGTAGTGCAGTTCCCATTCGGCGCCCATGCGTTCGGCTTCACCGATCATCGTGAGGATCGGCGTGATGCCGATGCCGCCGGCGATGAACACGTAGCGCGGCGAGGGCAGGAGTTCGAAATTGTTGCGGGGTGCGCTCACCGACAGGCTGTCGCCGGGCCGCAGCGTCTCGTGGACGTGCCGGGAACCGCCTCGGCCGGTCACCTCGTGGAGGATCGCGACGCGGTACCCGGTCTTGTCGTCGGGGTCTCCGCAGAGGGAGTACTGACGGATGGTCCCGCGGTTCAGGTGCAGGTCCAGGTGGGCGCCCGGCGTCCACCGGTCGACCGCGCCGCCGTCTTGTCGTTCGAGGCGAAGCGACACCACGCCCGAGGACTCGACCCGCATCTGACGCACCATCATGGGGACGGTGTCTGCGTCTGTTGTCATCGCTCACTCCCAGGCTCAACCGAAGGCATAGTTCCTTAGTGCTCAATAATTTAGCACTAAGATGTATCGTGCGCCACAGTTGAGGGGAAATTCGTCGAGTACAGGCCGGGCTACTCCGTTTCGCGGTACCGCACGGTCTCGGCCGCGAGCCGCTCCTCGTATGCCTGTGCGAGGTCGTGCAGAGCCTGCACGCAGTCACCGGTGAACACCGGCGCATGCATCGGCGCCAGCAGCAGGGGTTCCAGATCGGCGAGTCCCCGGATCGTGGGGCCGAGCGCCGGTGACAGGCACGTCGCGTTCCCCATGTCCTCCGCCGCGATGGCCGGGCCGACGATCTCCTCCTCCGTGGCAGGCGGATGATGCCCGAACGCGGTGAACAGGTCGCCGCAGAACAGCGTCTGCGTCGTCTCCTCGAAAACCAGCCCGGCGTCCCACCCGTGCGGAACGTGCGGGGTGTCGAGATGACGGACCCGCCTGGTGCCCGTCTCCATCACGTCGCCGTACTGCAGGGGACGCGGCATGCGATCGGCGAGGTCGTTGACCTGCACGAAGCAACCCATCGCCCCGTGCGCGACCTCGGCGTTCGGCGCGGCCGCCAGCCACGAGTTCATCGCACCGCACTCGTCGGCCTCCACGTGCCCGAACGTGATCCACCGCAGTCTGTCGAGAGGAATCAGCCGGCCGACCGCCGCGGACACGGACGGGAACAGCGCACGCTGACCGGTGTGGAACAGCAGCGGTTCCTCACCGTCGACGAGGAACTGGTTCATGATCAGGTTGGGCTCGTCCAGATACGTGGACAACCGGTAGATGTCGGGAGCGATCTCGGTAATCGTGGTGTCCATCCCTGGCTCCGATCACGTCACGGTGTCGTGAGGACAAGCCTTCTCGGGACAGCGGCGGCGCGCAAGATCCTGCCGGTCCGAGATGGCGCTACCGCCGCTGCCCGACGCCGATCCGGACGAGATCGTGTCCGACGGTCACGGTGCCGGCGAACGTGGACTTCACGCCTCGTTCCCACTGGTCGTCGGTGACCTGCCGGGGGTCGCCCGGCCCGATGTGGGAGAGCACCACCTGACGGACATCCGCGTCCGTGGCGACGCGCCCGACGTCCTGCGCGGTGGTGTGCGCCTGAATCATGTGCTCGACCAGTGCGGGACCCGAAGTCTGCGCGTAGAAGTCGACGTCGATCACCTCGTGGACGAGGATGTCGGATCCTCGGGCGAGCCGGACGACATTCGCCGATTTCGCGGTGTCGCCGGAGAACGTGACCGCACCGTCCTCCGTGTCGAACCGGTACGCCAGCGAGGGATAGACGGGGCCGTGCGGAACCAGCGTCGCGGTGACCCGGACCCGGTCGTCTTCGAACACCGGGAACGGTTCCATCTCCGGCGCCGTGTTGTCGGCGGACGCACCCGCCGACTCCGGTGGCAGTACGTCGTGCAGCGACAACCGCTGTCCGTAGTCGGACTGGGCGCCCTTTTCGACGTTGCGAATGTTGATGTCGTAGGCGAATGCGTCGAGTACACCCGCGAACAGATCGGTGAGTCCGGGTGTCGGCGACGCCGGACTCTGGATCGGAATACTCTGGCCGCCGCGCGGTGCCGACAGTCTGCCCGCCGAGCCGGGGCCGTACACCGGCACCACGTTGCGGAACGTGTAGGACGGTGTCCCGCCGGGCAGCCAGAAGACGTTGAACAGGTCGGCGATGTGATCGCTGTGCATGTGCGTGACGAAGACGCCACCGAGCGAATCCGCGGCGATACCAGCCTGGATCAGCTTTCGGCTCGACCAGGGACCCGCGTCGATCAGATACGGTCTGTCGCCGACGACGAGCACACTGGACGTGCCGCTCCGCCCCGGCACGGCGATGGGACCGGCCGCCGTGCCGAGCAGAATCAGCGTCGTCGCGTAACCGTCGACGTCACCGGACAACTCGTAGGCGTCCGGTGGCGTCGCGCCACTCGGCTGCGCGTCCGCGGTGTGGGACGCGCAGCTCGTCGCGGCGATAGCAGTGGCGGCGGACCCCAGCAGGGCCAGCGCCCGCCGCCTCGACAGAGCTTGTCCGCCGGCGGGTTCCATTCAGGCGTCCGTTCGGGCGGCGGCCAACTCCAGCGGCACCTGCCAGGCGTCGTATTCGTAGACCCAGTCGCCGTTGCCCGCGACCTTCAGCCATTCGTTGGACCGGGAGCCCCGCTGGATGCGTGACGTCCGCTGCAGTCGCGTCTCCTGGTAGGTCTGCAGCGCGACTGCGGGGTCGTCGAACAGGCTGAGGCAGCGGGACAGGACGACGGCGTCTTCGACGGCCATGCCGGCGCCCTGCGCCATGAACGGCATCATCGGATGTGCCGCGTCGCCGAGGAGCACGGACCGCCCGTCGGTCCACGACGCCAGCGGGTCGCGCACGTAGAGAGCCGATTTCAGGACGTCGTCGCAGGCGTCGAGGAGGGCTCGTGCCTCGGGGTGGAAGTCGCGGTACAGCTCACGCAGTTCGGTGACGGATCCCGGTGTGGTCCACGATTCCTCGGTCCACTCCTCCTGACCGCAGGTGGCGAAGACGAAGATGTCCTTGCCCTGGTTGAGCGGGAACGTCACGATCTGCGTCGACGAATCCGGCCCCCACCACTTGGTGAAGCAGTCGAGGTTCGGCAGGTCGCCGACGCGTTCGGTGGGGACGACGGCGCGGAACGCCACGACCCCGGTGAACGTCGGCTGTTCCCGCCCCAGCAGCGACGTCCGGACCGCGGAGTGGATCCCGTCGGCACCGACGATCACGTCTGCGGAAACCCCACTGCTGCCGTCGGTGAACTCGATGCGGCCGTCGGCCACGCCGCTGACCCGGCGACCCATTTCGACGACACCCGACGGCAGCCGGTTCTCGAGCGCGGTCATGAGGTCGCCCCGGTGCATGGTCAACTGCGGTGCGCCGTACTGCTGTTCCGCGCTGTCGCCCATCGGCAGCCGGGACGTTTCGGCTCCCGTGTCCCACGTGCGGCTGATCCGGAACTGGGGCCGGGCGGCCGATTCGCGGATCGCCGGCCCGATGCCGAGTCCGTCGAGAGCCCGGACCGCGTTGGGGGTGAGGTTGATGTCGGCGCCGACGCGGGCGAACTGCCTCGTCTGCTCGTAGACCGTGACGTCGAGACCGAACTTGCGGAGGGCGATCGCCGTGGCGAGTCCGCCGATGCCGCCGCCGCAGACGGCGACCGTGGTCACTGTGCAGCCTTTCCGGGGACCGTGACGGGCGGCGTGAACGGTGCAGGCATGTCGCCGTAGGCGGCGAGATCGACCTCGACGATCACCGGCGCCTGCCTCGACACGGCGTCGGCGAGCACCTCGTGGGCCTCGCCGGCGCCACCGATCCGCAGGTACGGCACACCGATGGACTGTGCCAGCAACGGGAAGTCGGGGGTGACGAGGTCGACGGCGTAGGTGTCTTCGCCGCCGCCCTTCTGCATGTTGCGCAGCACGCCGTAACCGCCGTCGTTGAACACGAGCAGCACCAGCCACGGCTTCTCCTGCGCCATGGTCAGGATCTCGCCGAAGTGGACGGCCAGGCCGCCGTCGCCGACGAGGGCCAGGGTGGGTCGGGTCTCGTCGGCCAGTGCCGAACCGATAGCCATGCCCAGGCCCTGCCCGATGCCGCCGCCGCGGGGGAAGACGTTGGACTTGGGGTCGAACATCGGCAGCAGCCGGTTGCCCCAGGAACTCGACGCAATGGTGACGTCGCGGGCGATCACGGAATCCTGCGGGAACGCGGCACGCACGGCGTCGCACAGCACCGCGTGATCGCCGAGTCCGGCGCGCTGCTTGCTGCGGACGAGTTCGCGGGTGGTGCGGGCACGTTCGGTCCAGGCGGCGTCGACGGGCGTCAGGCCCGACAGCTGCCGGAGGAACGTCGCGATGTCAGCGGTGACCCCGGCCTCCGCCGGGTAGACGCGTCCGATCGCGGCCGCGTCGATATCGACCTGCACGTGCACGGCAGGAACGGGCATGGAGTAGTCGCCGGTCTCGTTGGACCGGAAGTGGGTACCCAGCGACAGCAGCAGGTCGGCATCCTGGAGGAGTTCGCGCCCCACGGGGGTGTTGCCGTAGTTGCCGATGCACAGTGGATGGTCCTCGGGCACGGCGCCGCGCCCGGAGTTGCTGGTGAGCAACGGGACTCCCCACTGCTCCACCAGTTCGGTCAGCTCGACGCCGGCCGTGGCGACACCGCCGCCAGCCCAGATCACCGGACGTTCCGCCGACTGCAGCAGGGCGAAGGCGACGGCCAACTCGTCGACGTCCGGTGTGCGCGGCGACTCCGACACCGGTTCGACCACGTCGATGACGTGTTCCGCGTACTGGAGGTCGATGGGCCATTCGATGCTCGACGGGCCTCCGGGCGCGGCGAGCGCGGCAGCGACGCCTTCCCGCAACACCTTTCCGGCGCCGTCGGTGTCGAGGATGGTGGCGGCATGCTTCGACGTCGCCGTCAGCATGCCCAGCTGATCCTTGGTCTCGTGGATGAAACCGCGACCCGAGCCGAGGTAGCGGCTCTCGACGTTGCCCGTCACGTGCAGCACCGACGTTCCGGCACTGAGCGATTCGATCAGCGAGCCGGCCGCGTTGCCGGCACCGGTGCCGGTGCTCGTGAGAGCGCAACCGAGGCCGCCGGTGGCGCGGGCGTACCCGTCGGCGGCGCTGACCGCGGTGGCCTCGTGCCGGACCGGCACGAACCGCAGGTGCTTGCTCACCGCCTGCACCAGGGGCTGGTTGTGGACGCTCACGATACCGAAGACGGTGTCGACACCGGCCTCGCGCAGCACCTGGACGAGCAGGTCGCCCCCATTACCCACCTGCTTGTCATTTCGTGCAGACATGGTGTTCCTCTCAGACATAGCGCGCGACGCCTCCGCAGACGTCGAGGCTGGTGCCCGTCACGTAGGACGAGCGTGGAGACAGCAGGGTCACGATCATGGCGGCCACCTCGTCGGCGCGGCCGAACCGGCCGAGGCCGATGCCGCGGTCCTGGGCGATCTCCGCCTCCCATTCGGCGAATGTGGCGTCGGTGCCGGACTCTTCGTAGCGGCGCCGCCACTGGCCGGTGTCGACCAGTCCGAGCGACACCGAGTTGACGCGGATGCCGTCGGCGGCGAGTTCGAGCGACAGCGACTTGCTGAGGTTCAGCAGCCCGGCCCGGGCGGCGCTGGTGGTGACCAGCCGCGGCTCGGGCTGACGTGCGAGCACCGCCGAGATGTTGACGATGGACGCGGCGTCGGACTTGCGCAGTACCGGCAGGGCGGCCTCGACGGTGTTGAGGACGCTGGAGAACTTGAGGTCGAGTTCGTCGCGCCAGTCGTCGAGGGTCGCCTCGCCGCGCGGGACCATGCGGGACTTGCCTGCGTTGTTGACCAGACCGTCGAGGCCGCCGAATCGGGCGACACCGGCGTCGACCAGCGCGGCGACCGCGGCCGGGTCGCGGACGTCGCAGGACGCGGTGAGGACGCGGTCACTGCCGGGCAGCGGCGCGATCACGGAGTCGAGCCGGTCGCGGTCGCGCGCGCAGGTGACGACGTTGGCACCCTCCTCGAGCAGCATCGCGACGGTGGCGAGCCCGACTCCCGAGCTTCCGCCCGTCACCAGGTGGGTGCGGTCTTTCAGTTGCAGGTCCACGACGTGGTCCCCTTCTCTAGTGCAGGACGAATCCGCCGTTGACGACGAGTTGCTGGCCGGTGATGTAGGACGCCTCGGGTCCCATCAGGAACGCGACGGCGCCGACGAGGTCCGACGGCTGCTGTGGCCGCTCGAGCGCGCGGTTGAGGCGGTACAGCTCGTGCCGGTGCTCCGGAACCTTCTGCGCCGATTCGCTTTCGGTCAGACCGGGTGAGACGGTGTTGACGGTGATGCCGTGCGGGCCGAGGTCACGGGACATGGCGCGGGTCAGCGCGGCCACCCCGCCCTTGGAGGCGATGTAGTGCGCGAGGCGCGGCGAACCGTACAGGGCGGCGTCGGAGCCGATGGTGACGACTCGTCCGCCCCCGTTCCCGATGATGGAGGGAATGATCGCCCTGCTCACGAGGAACGTGCCGCGCAGGTTGACGCCCAGCACCCGGTCCCACTCGTCGATGTCGAGTTCGTGAATCGGTTTGCCGCCCACGCCGTCCGCGAGGGCCGCGTTGTTGACGAGGCCGTACAGCGGACCACCGGCGGTGACGGTGGCCGCCATCGCGTCGACGGACTCCGCGTCGCGGAGATCGACCCGGACGAACTGTGCCTTGACGCCGTCGGCGCGCAGGCTTGCCGCTGCGTCCTCGCCCCAGTCCTCGCGGATGTCGGCGAGCCACAGGGTGGCGCCGTCCTCGCCGAGCCGGCGGGCCAGGGCGAGTCCGAGGCCCCGCCCCGCCCCGGTGACGAGAATGCTGCGGCCGTCGAGACTCATGGTCAGTCCCGCGTCACGCCGTGCATGGCCGACGTCTCGGGGTACGTCGGGATCTGCGGCTTCTGCGCGCCGATGATGACGCAGAACAGAGCGTCCTTGTCGCCGTTGTTCTTCAGGCTGCGCGGAACTCCGGCCGGGACGACGATCATGTCGCGGTAACCGAGGGTGCGCTTCTCCACCTGGCCGTCGCGGTGAACACCGACCTCCACCTCGCCCTCGAGGACGAAGAAGGCTTCCTCGGCGTCGTGGTGGGTGTGCTCCGGGCCTTCGGCGCCGGGGGGAAGCAGCATGTTGGAGAACGTGAATCCGCGCGAGACGATGGTGCGGTTGTCGTTCTCGTGGTTACCCGTCGCGCCGGAGCCGACGTAGCGGATCTGCGCGCGCTTGAACTGGTCGCCGGCCTTGGCCTGGAAACCCAGGGTGTCCCAGTCCTCGTGGCGGGAGCCACGGGTGAGGATCAGCGAGTCGGTGAATTCCTTCAGATCGGCGGTGCCGTATTCGAGTGTCATGTCGTGCTCCTTCTCTAGAGGTGGTTGCGTAGGCGTTCGGTGATGTGGATGAAGGATTCGACCCAGGCGTTGAAAGCCTCCGGCCGCTCCTGGTTCGCGAGGTGTCCGGCACCCCGGATGGTGACGAACACGGCACCCGGAATTCCGCCTGCGAGAACCTGACTCGCCGGAACCCCGGTCACTCTGTCCTCGTCTCCGCCGAGGACGAGTGTGGGGATGTCGATCTTCGGCAGATCGGCCGTGTGATCGGTGGCCGCCATCGACTCCGCGGCGTACCCGTAGCCGGGCAGCCGGATCGACGACGCCATGATCGCCGTGGCCTTCGCGGTCACTTGGTCGTCGGCGGTCCCGGACAGCAGCCGCGGGGCCCGTTCGGCGGCAAAGGCTTCCGCGCCTTCCTGCTCGAGCGTCGCGGCCCGGGCGCGCATCCGGCCGGCGGCGTCGCCGTCCGCTCCCGAGCCGACGGTGGAACTGCCGAGCAGCAGACTCCGCACGAGCCCGGGGTGGCGCAGCGCCAGCCGGGTGGCGATCACGCCGCCCCACGACATCCCCAGGAGGTGCGCTCCCGCGTCACCGCAACGGTCGCGGATTACGTCGGCGGCGGCGTCGGCGTAGTCGTCGAGGTCGAACGGACGGCCCGGGTCCTCGCTGCGGCCGTAACCGGGAGCGTCCCAGGCCAGCAGTCGCAGCGACGACGACAGTTCGTCGAACTGCGGCGCGAAACTGTCTGCGCCGCCCCCGATCCCGTGCAGCATGAGCAGCGCGGGGCCGGAACCGGATTCGACGACGTGCGTCACGACGCCCGCCCGAGGTCGAACCGCTCGAACGCACCGGGGTCGGGGATGCCGGCCATGTGGTCGCGGACCTGCTTGGACGGCGGGCCCGCGGTGCCCCACAGGTCGGAGAGTTCGGGAACCCGGCGCCAGACCTTGCACAGCCACCGGTCCTCGTCGACCTGCGCGATGCCGGACGTGTACTCGCACACCAGCCCTGCCGGGTCGGCGAAGTAGGAGAACGTGTTGTCGCCGGGGCCGTGCTTGCCCGGACCCCACAGCGGCACGGTGCCGTGGTGACGCAACCGGCCGATGCCGCGCATGAAGTGGTCGACGGTGGGCATCTCGTAGGCGACGTGATTCACCGACGTCCACTCGGCCTGGTTGAACGCGATGCTGTGATGGTCGGTGTTGCAGCGCAGGAACGCCATCTGGTGCTCGGACCAGTCGGAGACCCGCATGCCCAGGACCTCGCAGTAGAACGTCACCGCGGCGTCGATGTCGACGGTGTTGAGGACGACGTGCGTGACGCCGACCGGGACGGCGTCCTCGCGGCCGAGCTTCGGGACCGCCAGTGCGTCGGCGAGCAGTTCGACGACGCGGCCCTCGGGGTCGACCAGGCTGACGCCGTAGCCGCCGCCGAGGTCGTCGACCGGCCCCGGGCCGCTGACGATCGGGACGCCGCGGAGTTCGAGTCGGCGGGCGGCCTCGTCGACCTCGGCCGGCGTGGCGACGGCGAACGTGATGCGGCCGAGGCCGTTCCGCTCGGCCTGGGTGAGTTGCAGCGCGTGGTGGTGCTCACCGGTTCCCCGCAGCCAGGCACCGTCCGTGCCCTGCTCGACCACGCGCAGTCCCCACACCTCCGAGTAGAAGTCGGTGGATTCGATGCTGGCCTGTGTGCGCAGTTCGACGGAGCGCAGGCACCGCAGCCGGGCTATGGGTTGGTTCATCGCATGCCTCCAGTTGCTTAGGTCTCAATATCTTAGCGCTAAAGTAATAGGTCGTACAGAGCTGACGGGAATTTCTTTCCGGACGACCTACTACTTCAGCTTCCCCGTGGGCCGATGTGACAGCGGTTCAGTCAGGCGGAACCCGTGTGACATTCGGCGAGCAAGCTTCAGTCAGCCCAGGGATTGGGTTCCTCGTCGAGGCCCCAGTAGATGCTCTTCTGCCGCGAGTAGGCGGCGATACCGCTGCGCCCCTTCTCCACCCCGAGTCCGCTCTCCTTGACGCCGCCGAACGGCGTCGAGATGCTGAACTGCTTGTAGGTGTTGATCCACACGGTGCCGGCCTGGAGGCGGCGGGCGAGTTTCCACGCGCGACGGTAGTCGCCCGTCCAGATTCCCGACGCCAGACCGAATACCGAATCATTGGCCTGTGCAACCAGATCCGCGTCGCCGTCGAACGGCAGGACCACGAGGACGGGTCCGAAGATCTCCTCCTGGCACGTGCGTGAATTGTTGGGGAGCCCGTCGATGATCGTCGGCAGGTAGTACGCGCCGTCGCGGAGTCGCTCGTCGTCGGGGATCGCCCCGCCGCACAACACTCGTCCGCCCTCTTCACGAGCGAGGTCGATGTATGCGGCGACGCTGTCGCGGTGCTTGCGGTGGACCATCGGCCCGACCTGGGTGTCGGGGTCGCGGCCGGGCCCGAGTCGCAGTCGCTGCGTCTTGGCCACCAGCTTCTCGAGGAATTCGTCGTAGATGCGGCGGTCGACGAACAACCGGGATCCGGCGATGCAGCTCTGCCCGGTGGACGAGAAGATCCCGTACATGACGCCGTTCACGGCGGCGTCGAGGTCGGCGTCGTCCAGCACGATCGTCGGCGACTTGCCGCCGAGTTCGAGCGACACGGGCATCAGCTTGTCGGCTGCCGCGTGCGCGATGGACCGTCCGGTGTTGGTGCCGCCGGTGAACGTCACCTTCCCGACACCGGGGTGGGTGACGATGGCGTCGCCGACCACCGAGCCCTTGCCCGGCAGCACCGACAGCAGTCCGGCAGGCAGTTGTGTTTGGTCGATGAGCCGCGCCAGTTCCAGCGACACCAGCGGCGTCCATTCGGCGGGCTTGAGGACGACGGCGTTGCCTGCCGCCAGGGCGGGCGCGATCTTCTGCGCGTCGCTGGCCACCGGCGAGTTCCACGGTGCGATGGCGCCGACCACGCCGATGGGCTCGAGAACGCTCATCGTGAGGAAGTTGCCGCGTGGGGTGGTGAGGTCGTCGTCCGCGGTTTCGAGGACGGCGGCGAAGTAGCGGAACGTGCCCGCCGCGCTGCCGACGAGTGCGGTGGTCTCGGCGACCGTCTTGCCGGTGTTGTAGCTCTGCAGCAGCGCGAGCCGGGACGTGTTCGCCTCGATGGCGTCGGCGATGCGGTGCAGGTACTTGGCCCGCTGGTGTGGGAGCAGCGCGCGCCACGCCGGGTCGTCGGCGGCGGCGCGGCCCTTGCGGACCGCCTCGTCGGCGTCGTCGGCGGTGGCCTGGTGGATCACCTGCAGGGTTTCGCCGGTCGACGGGTCCGTGACCGCGAAGGCGGGGCCGTTCGCCTGCCGCCACTGCCCGGCGACGAGGATCCGGTCGGCGACCGGGACGAACGGCAGTGTCTGTGGCGCGGTGTCGAGAACGGTCACTGGGAGATCTCCTCGAGGGTCTTTTCGCGGGTTTCGACGGCGAAGAAGCCGACCACGAGGGCACCGATCATTGCGACCGCGGCGAACATTCCGAAGACGACGGTGAGTGTGCCGCCCCCGTCGAGGATGGCGCCGACGGCGAGGGGGCCGACGATGATGCCGAGGCGTCCGCTCGCTCCGCCGATCGCGCAGCCGATGGCTCGCATCCGGGTCGGGTACAGCTCCGCGGTGTAGACGTAGAGCGCCATGTTGACGGCGAAGACGAACAGCGCGGATCCGGCCGACCAGAACAGGACCTTCGTCGCGGTGTCGGCGCCGGAGGCGGCGAGCAGGAACAGCAGCGATGAGCACAGGACCATCGACGCGGTGATGCAGATGCGGCGACCGAGGTTGTCGATGAGGAACGCGACGAGGATGCAGCCGATCAGGCCGGCGACGCTGGTGACGATGCTGTAGTGCAGGGCGGTGTCGACGCTGACGTCGAATGCGGATCGGTACAGCGTCGGCAGCCAGGACGCGATGCCGTAGTTGACGAAGTAGGCGCAGCCCCAGATTGCCGCGAGCATGAGGGTTCGACGCAGGTAGATGCCCCGGAAGGCCTCCGCGAACGTTCCGCGGCGGGTGTCGACGGCGACGGCGGGCAGCGGCTGCGGGGCCGGGAGCGTCTTGCCGTACTTGCCGGTGATCTCGTTCTCGATGCGGGTCATGGCGTTGTGCGCATCCTCGTGGCGGCCACGGGACGCGAGCCAGCGCGGCGACTCGGGCAGCTTCCACAGCAGCGGCAGGAGCACGACGGGCAGCGCGCCGAGCGCGAACAGGATCTTGTAGCCGTAGTTCGGGACCACCCACGCCGACACGATCGCCGACATCACGAGCCCGATCGGGAAGATCACCTCGTAGAGCAGCACGAATCGTCCGCGCTTGTGGGCTTTGGTGATCTCGCCGATGTAACTCGCTGCGACCGGGACCTCGGCGCCGAGGCCGATACCCTGCACGAATCGGAAGACGAGGAAGAGCATCAGGCTGTCGGTGAACGCCATGCCGAGGCTCATCACGGCGTAGAGCGCGAGCGAGAAGATGATGACGTTGAGCCGGCCGACGCGGTCGGCGAACCAGCCGCCGGCGAGGGCGCCGACGAGCATGCCGATGCCGCCGATGGCGATCACCCAGGCGATGTCGCCGGGGGTCAGACCCCACTTGGGGATGAGAACGGGGAGGGAGTACGCGATCATCAGCTGGTCGAAGCCGTCGAAGAACGTGACGGCGCCGACGATGACGCGGGCCTTGATGTGCCACCTGCTCATCGGCAGGCGTTCGAGTCGGGCGCTGATCATCTCAGCTGTGGCAGCCATGGCGGGCGATACCGTCGTCATGAGCATCCTCAGGGTCGGGTCGAGGCATTTACTTAAGCCCTCAAAGGCTTACCACTAAGATGTAATCTCACGCACATGAGAAACGTCAACCCTTGACTTTGGAAGAAACATGTTATTCACACCTGTGCGTACTTCTTAACCTTCCGCGGTTAACAAGTGCTCACGGGTGAGAGAGCCGTCGACTACGCGGTGGACTGCATCCATTCTGCACAGATGCGTGCGGTCGTGTGTCACGAGCAGCGTCGCGACCTCGCGCTCTCGCACCACACCGAGGATCAGATCCATGATCGCGGCGCCCCGTTCCTGGTCGAGCGCGCTGGTCGGCTCGTCGACGACCAGCAGCGACGGATCGTTCATCAGCGCCCGGGCCAGGTTGACCCGCTGCCGCTGCCCACCCGACAACTGCGCGGGCCGCTTCCCTGCATGGTCTGCGAGGCCGACGGCGTCGAGCAGGTCGCGAGCCTTCGCGCGCCCGGCCCGCCGCGGTACGAACATCCGCTGCCCGAGATGCGCCATCACCTCCAGTTGTTCGAGGGCCGTCAACGACGACACCAAGTTGGACTGCTGGAACACGATGCCGATCCGGTCGCGGCGCAGTGTGGACGCCTCCCGCCGGCTCAGCACGGTGAGTTCGGTGGCGCCCAGCCGGACGGAGCCCGAGTCGGGCCGGATCAGCGTCGACGCCACCGCGAGGAGCGTCGACTTTCCGGAACCGGACGGACCGGTGATCGCGGCGATCTCACCCCGGCCGAGGGCCAGCGATACCGAGTCGAGGGCGGTGACACGTCCCGCGCCGTCGGGGTAGGTGAGGGTGACGTCGTCGAGGGTGAGGGCGGGTGTGGTCATCGTGTGCTCCCGAGGGCGGTGAGGGGGTCGGTGGTGAACAGGAAGCGGAGCGCGAACGCGGCGCCGAGGAGGCCCAGCCCGACGAGGGCGGTGGCGGGGAGGACAGTGGTGGAGCTGTCGAGCACGAACGGCACCGCGTCGCCGATCATCGACCCGGCCACCGCCGCCGTCCCGACAGCGACACCCACTCCGGCGAGCAGGACGACGAGCGCCTGCCCGAGCGCGTCCCGCACGAGCGACCCGGTGGACGCGCCGAGCGCCTTCAACGTCGCGACATCGGGGGTCCGCTGGAGGGTCCAGACCGTGAAGAACGCGCCGATCACCAGCGCGGAGATCGCGAACAGCATCACCGTCATCAACGTCAGCGACCCGTTCTCGGAGGTATAGGAGCCGATGGCGGAGAACGAGTCGGCCACACTTCGGGAGGTCGTCCCCGCGACGGCGTTCGTGGCGTCGTCCCCGCCGGCCACCGCGAGCACCGTCGCCGCACCCCCACGCGGGTTCGCGTGCTGCCAGTCGGCGAGCGTCATCCACACGGCCGGGCTGTGGCCGTACCAGTCGTCGCCGCGGACTGCGGTCACCGCGAAGGTGACGTCGCCGACGGTGAGACGGTCGCCGGCGCCGACGCCGAGGGATCGCGCCGCGCCGGCCCCGAGGATCACGGTCCCCGGCGCGGACGGTGCACGGTCGCCCACACCGCCGTCCGCGCCGACCAGTGCCACCCCCTTCGCCGGACCTCCTACTGCCGACGCCGAGCCTCGTCCGACGCCGATCGGCTGCACCGAGTCGGCGCTCCGCCGCCAGACGGCCACCTGCTCGGACGTCAGCACGGACTCGTCGAACGACGGACCGTCGTCGGAGGCGGCGAAGACCACCGACTCCGCGTCGATGCGTTCCACGACGGACACGTTCTGATGACGCAGTCCGGCCGTGAGGCCGCTGAGAAACGTGACGAGCAGCGCTATCAGCACCACGACGACGGATATCAGCGCGAAGCGACCACGCGCGGCACGCAGGTCTCTCGATGCGACGAACACAGGTGGTCCTCTCCAGATCACGACCGTCGCCGCAGTCGATGCGGGCCGGGGCGGCCCTCACGGCCTCCGAACTCACCGTGCCCCGGACACGACACGGTTCCATCGCACGTGCGGTGGAATTCTCGGTGGTCGAAGGTCGGGTGCGCGTTCCGACTTTCGATGGATGCCGGGTGCGGTCGCGTCGATAAGCTGGGCGGGGTGCACCGCTCCCCTCTCACGCCCGTGTTCGCGGGACTCCAACTGGGACTGCATGCGCTGATCGCGGCGCTCACCGCAGTCGTGATCTTGCGCGCCGTCCTTCCGGACGCACCACAGGCACCGGCGATCGTGGTGCTGTCGGTGGCGTTTCTCGCGGTGTACGCGGCGGGAGCGACGCGTCGCCTGCGCGGGACGTGGTGGCTCGCAGCGCTGACGGCTCTGTGGGTGGCGCTGATGGTCCTCGCCCCCGACGCCGCCTATCTCGCGTTCGGGCTGTTCTTCCTGTACCTGCATCTGCTGCCGCGACGCTGGGGAGTCCTGGCGGTCGCAGCCGCGACCGTCGTGGCCGTCGTGGGCACCGGAATGCACCGCGGCTGGAGCGTCGCGGGTGTCGTCGGCCCGGTGATCGGTGCGTGCGTCGCGGTGGCGATCGGCCTCGGCTACCGGGCGTTGTACCGGGAGGCTGTCGAACGCGATCGCCTCATCGACGAATTGACCCGAACCCGAGCCGAACTCGCCGAGCAGGAACGTGCCGCCGGCTCCCTGGCCGAACGTGAGCGGCTCGCACGCGAGATCCACGACACCGTCGCGCAGGATCTGTCGAGTGTTCAGATGCTGCTCCACGCCGTCGAACGCGCCGCCCCCGACCACCCCGCCCGGGACCGCATCCGGTTGGCGCGGGAGACGGCCGCCGACAGCCTCGCCGAAACCCGTCAGCTCATCGGCGATCTCACACCCGCCGTCCTCGACGGGCAGTCACTGTTGGACGCGCTCGCGCGGATCTGCACGCAGGCGAGGAGCGACACGTTCGACACCATTGCCGTGGTCGAGGGGGAGCCGGTGCGATTGCCGATGCCCGTCGAGGCGGCGTTGGTGCGGATTGCGCAGGGCGCGGTGTCCAACGTGGTCCGGCACGCACACGCATCCCGGATGGCGGTCACGCTCACCTACTACGAGGACGCGGTCCGGTTGGACGTCGTCGACGACGGCGTCGGCTTCGATGTCGAACTCCTCGACCGTGAACCGTCGAAAGCGTTCGGGCTGAATTCGATTCGCCGACGCGTCGAGCTGCTCGACGGGTCGATGTCGGTGGAGTCGGAACCAGGACTGACCGCGGTCGCGGTGTCGTTCCCGCTCGAGGTCGGCACATGATCCGACTGCTGCTCGCCGACGACCACGCGATCGTTCGTGCGGGCCTGCGCGCCCTCCTCGAGCACGAGCACGACATCGAGGTGGTCGGCGAGGCTGCCACCGCCGACGCCGCCGTGGCGTTGTGCGCGACGACTCCGGTCGACCTGGTGCTCATGGACCTCCGGTTCGGTGCCGGCACCTCGGGTGTGGACGCCACCCGGAACCTGCGGTCCCTGCCGAACCCACCGCACGTGCTGGTCGTCACCAACTACGACACGGACGCCGACATCCTCGACGCGGTCGCGGCCGGCGCCGCCGGGTATCTCCTGAAGGACACTCCCCCGCCCGAACTCCTCGCCGCCGTCCGCGCGGCGTCGGCCGGCGACAGCGTCCTCTCCCCGGCCGTGGCGTCGAAACTGATGACGCGCGTACGCCGACCGGCCACCAGCCTCAGCCCCCGGGAGATCCAGGTGCTGACGTTGGTGGCTGCCGGGCGATCCAATCGGGAGATCGGTAAGGAACTCTTCCTCTCCGAGACCACCGTGAAGTCCCATCTCGTCCACATCTTCGGCAAACTCGGCGTCAAGTCCCGGACCTCCGCAATCGCGCGGGCCCGCGAGCTGGGCACCATCCCCAGGTGCGTGGCAATGTGTGCGGACGCACACTTTGCCACTCACATCCGTTTACGCTGGGGAAATGGACCCACCGGTCGTCCAGTACATCCAGCGGGACGGGCACGCGCTGGCGTATCAGGTGGTGGGCGGCGGTTCGCTGGACGTGGTGTGGCTCTTCGAGATCAACATGCACCTCGACCTGATGTGGACCGACCCGCAGATCCACTACCTGATGGAACGGGGCAGCACGTTCGCCCGCACCGCTTACTTCCAGCAGCGGGGGCTGGGCCTGTCCGACCCGGTCGACCACCTGCCGACGCTCGAGGAGCAGGCCGACGACATCGTCGCGGTCATGGACGAGATCGGGATGCGCGAGGCACTGCTGGTGGGCGTGGCCAGCGCGAGCGGCGCCGTCGCGCTCGTGGCGGCGCGGTCACCGGAACGAGTCACCGGAGTGCTGCTGATCCAGCCGTTCGCCGAACGCCTGATCGGCGGCGACCACGATCCGGAGGGATGGTCGACCGCCGAACGGGACCACTTCGTCGAGGGATGGCGGGCGGCCACGGAGGTGTGGGGGTCGGGCGCGACCGTGCCGTTGTGGGATCCCGGCGAGGATTCCCCGTTCAACCGACGGCTGATGTCGATGCTCGAGCGAAGTTCGGCGACACCGGCCGTCGCGCGCGCCCACCTGGAGTGGATCTTCCGCCTCGACTACTCCGACATACTGCCGTCGATCCAGTGCCCGGCCCGGATCGTCATCGTCTCGGGCAGTCCCGTTCCCGCGGCCGCCGCACGGTACGTCGCCGATCACATCCCACAGAGCACTTTCCATCTGCTGCCGCCCGCGCCGACCGGCGCGTCGCTCGGTGAGGCGTGGAAGCCGATCATCGACGACGTCGAGCAACTCGCCACCGGTGGTCACCCGACACCGGACGCCGGGCAGTTCGTTGCGTCCGTGTTGTTCACCGACGTCGTCGGGTCGACGGAGATGCTCGCCAGGATCGGCGACGGCGCCTACCGGGAACTCCGCGCCGCCCACGAACGGCAGGTGCGCGACGGGGTGGAGAGGGCGCGCGGACGCCTCCTCAACGTCGCGGGCGACGGCACGTTCAGCATCTTCGACGGCCCCACCTCGGCGATCCGGTGTGCGCGGAGCGTCGTCGACGACGCGTGCGCCCTCGGCCTCGACGTGCGGGCCGGCGTACACACCGGGCAGGTGGAGCGGAACGGGCCCGACGTCAGCGGGATGACCGTCCACATCGGAGCGCGCATCGGAGCGACGGCCCGCGCCGGGGAAGTGCTGGTGTCACGTACCGTGCGCGACCTCGTGGTGGGGTCGGGTCTCCGGTTCACCGAAGTCGGTGAACACGAACTCAAGGGTGTCCCGGGTCGATGGATCCTCTACGCGCTCTCCGACGCGGACACACCCCGGATGGTGCCGCGGCGCGCACCACGGCTGAGCGTCATCGACCAGGCCATCCTGCGCACCGCGAAGCGGGCACCGCAGGCACTGCGCGCGCTCGTCGGCGCCGCCAACGCGAGGCAGCGCCGACTGTCCCGCTGATCCCAGGTGAGTGGCAAAGCGTGCGCCAGCACACTTTGGGCTCTTCTGCCATGAATGTGGATGGCCCTGCATGTGATAAGGGCAGGTGGTGTGGGGGTGGGCGCACGGGCCGCCCGTAGGGTCGAAAGCTCCTACACATCCGTCACCATCGGAGATGACCCGTGCGCGCTTCAACCCTACTCAACAGGCTGCTGTGCCTACCGCAGGCCACCGTCCGCGACGTCGAGATCGCCGACGATCGGGTGCGGGTGGCGGTGCGCCCCCACCGCCGCCGGATGCGGTGCCCGCACTGCGACTATTCAACCCTTCATCGCTACGACACCCGCGAGGTGGACTCATCGTGGCGGCACCTCGACCTGGGTGGACGCGTCTGTGTGCTCACGATGCGCCGCCGGCGACTGCGATGCCCCGAGCACGGGGTGCTGGTCGAGGCGGTGGACTTCGCCCGACCCGGATCCGGGTTCACTCGCGACTTCGAGGACCTGGCGGTGTGGCTGGCCACCAAGACCGACAAGTCCACCGTGTCGGTGTTCTGCCGGGTCACCTGGCGCACCGTCGGCGCGATCTGCGGCCGGGTCGTCGCCGACAAACTCGACCCCGACCGATTCACGAATCTGGTCGAGATCGGGGTGGACGAGATTTCGTGGCGCCGCCACCACAAGTATCTGACGCTGGTGTCCGACCACGAGACCGGCAAGATCGTTTGGGGCACCGAGGGCAAGCACGCCGCCGCGCTCGGCACCTTCTTCACCGACACCCTGCCCGCGGGGGCCGCGGAGCGGATCGAGGCGGTGTCGATGGACCTCGGACCGGCCTACGTCAAGGCGGTGCGTGAGCATGCCCCGCAGGCGACGATCTGTTTCGACCCGTTCCATGTCGTCAAACTCGCCACCGACGCCCTCGACGACGTGCGTCGCCAGGTGTGGCAGCACGCCCGCAGTCTCTCGGACAAGCAGATCGCCAAGACCTATCGAGGTGCGCGGTGGGCGCTTTTGAAGAATCCCGAAAGCCTGTCCGCCAAGCAGGCTTCGACACTGAAAGCGCTCAAACGGCAGGGCGGCGCACTGGTCCGGGCCTACGAACTCAAGGAGGCGTTGCGCGCGGTCTTCGCCGGCGATCTCGACGACGAGGTGGTGCTCGAGATGCTCGCCCGATGGTGTGCCTGGGCGCAGCGCTGCCGGATCCCGCAGTTCGTCAAACTCGGACGCACCATCCGAAAGCACCTCGACGGCATCACCGCCGCGGTCGAACGAGGCCTCGCGAACGGACGCCATGAGGGACTGAATAACAAGGTGAGGCTGATTATCCGCCGGGCCTACGGATTCCACACCGCCGAGAATGCTCTCGCGTTGATCCTGCTCGCCTGCGGACCCGTCACCCTCACCCTCCCGTATCACACGGCAACCCATCCACATTCATGACAAGAGAGCC